>CADBYQ010000246.1 GCA_902798865.1 Pseudoselenomonas ruminantium
TTCCCGAACTTCGTGAACATTGACGCACCTTACAACCTGCAATATTATAAGCCGGGGGATTACAATTCTACGGTGGCGACGATGGGCTGCCGCACCCGTGTGATGAGCAATATCAATGGCCCGGAAGAATCCGGCAGCCGCGGCAATTTTGCCTTTACGACCATCAACCTGCCTAAGTTGGCATTGGAAGCCAAGGGCGATATGGACAAATTCTGGCAGCTTTACGATAAATATATCGAAATCAGCCATGATTATATTCAGGCCCGCCTGGCAGTGATTGCGGAAAAGCATGTCTACAACTATCCGTTCCTCATGGGGCAGGGCGTTTGGATGGACAGCGACAAATTGTCCAATGATGACAGCATCAAGGATGTGCTTAAGCATGCTTCCTACTCGGTGGGCTTCTGCGGCTTGGCTGAGTGCCTTAAGGCCCTTATCGGCAAGCACCATGGTGAAAGTGCTGAGGCGCAGGAATTGGGCCTCAAGATTGTCGGCCATCTGCGTGAGCGCATGGATAAATACACGGAAGAAGAACATATGAACTGGTCCTGCTTTGCTACGCCGGCAGAATCCACTGCTGGTCAGTTTCAGCGCTCCAACCGCAAGGTTTACGGCGTGATTGAGGGGGTTACGGACAGGGATTACATGACCAACAGTTCCCATGTACCGGTGTACTATCCGATTAAGGCCATCGACAAGATTCGCATTGAGGCACCTTATCATGCACTGGAAAATGCCGGTCATATCGCCTACATTGAAATGGATGGCGACCCGACGAAGAATGTGAAGGCGTTTGAGCGTCTGGTTAGGGCTATGCATGATGCGGATATGGGGTATTTCTCCATCAATCATCCGGTGGACCGTGACCCGGTTTGCGGGTATACGGGGCTTATCGAAAATGAGTGCCCGCATTGCCATCGTAAAGAAGTGGAGACGGGGCGGTTCACCATTAAGAGAATGAAATAAGTCCGGGTTCGGAGTTCGGTTTACACTGATATGCTAAGACGCCCGGCGGCTGATAATACTTTTCCTTCGCCATAGACAGGCTTGTCAAAAGCTGCGGAAAAGTATCATCAGCCGCCGGGCTTATTGCGTGCATTACAATGGTGCTTACATTGGTGTGCTAAGGCGCCCGGTGGGGCTGGTAATATTTTCCTTCGCCATAGACAAGCTTGTCAAAAGCTGCGGAAAACATCACCAGCCCCACCGGGCTTAGGTTGTACATTACCTGGAGATTACATCGTTGTGCTGAGGCGCCGAGGGGGCAGATAATATTTTCCCTTTGCTTAGGCAGGCTTGCCAAACGCGACGGGAAAACATCATCTGTCCCCTCGGCTGGATGCGTACATTACATCGATATGTGTCAAGGCGCGCGGGTGCTGATAATATTTTTCCTTCGCCATAGACAGGCTTGTCAAAAGCTGCGGAAAAACATCATCAGCACCCGCGCTTAGTACACAGCTTAAAAGGAGAGGGAGCATTGTTTAGGCAGGGGACAAATGTGGTGAAAAATATTGCTATCTTCTGCATTAGATAAACAAGGCCGGTTGCTTTTTTACCTTACAACATATAGATAAAACGTGAGGAGGGGAGGGGTGGCAGTGGCTTTCGGGAGCGTTTGGCAAGCTTGTCTAAGCGGACGAAAGTTACTGCCGCCCCTCCCCTCCGTCTTTTTGATTCGAATTTTTCTAATGGAATAGAAGGAAAATGTAATTAATGGTGGAAAATATTTATGAATAAAAGCTGTAAAGTGTTGCATAATTTCTAAATTTTTGTTATGGTTGTATAACGTATAGACTAGGTGGCGATAATATGGCTGAAAGTCGGGAAGAAAATTTTTATCTGGCGGCGATGCTGCGGTGTCCGGGGATTGGTTGTCGTTATTTGCGGCAGTTGTTGGAAGTTCTGGGAAGTGCTGAGGCTGTCTGGTGGGCGGATAGGGATGTTTTGACGGCGACGAGGATTTTATCGCCGCGGCTCGCCGAGCGTTTGGCAAATTTTTGCCGTCAGCATGAGGCTGTGCCGGAGGAGATTAAGAAGGTCTGTGAAAAGAAGTTGATTTCCACCGTATCTATAATGGAAGAAAACTATCCGGAAGTGCTGCGGGAAATCTATGCGGCACCGGTGATGCTCTACTATACGGGAACGCTCGAAGCGGATGCTCGGCGGGTGGCTATGGTGGGGGCGCGGAAGTACTCCGGCTATGGACAGGCAACAGCCTTGGATTTTGGCGAAAAACTTGCCGCAGCGGGACTGACGGTGGTCAGCGGTGCGGCAAGGGGCATTGATACCTTTTCCCATCAGGGCGCGCTCAAAACGGGACGCACGGTTGCGGTTTTAGGCTGCGGTGTGGATATCGCCTATCCGTCCGAGAATCGGAAACTGCTTTACGATATTGCCGATTCCGGTGGTGCTGTCCTTTCGGAATACGAGCCGGGAACCCGGCCTTTGCCGGCGTATTTTCCAGCCCGTAACCGCATCATCAGCGGCCTTGCAGAAGGGACGCTGGTAGTAGAAGCTGCTGCCCGTTCTGGTTCGCTGATTACCGCCGAGATGGCTCTGTCTGCCGGGCGTGATGTCTATGCTGTTCCGGGCAGCATTTATGCACCAGGATGCGCCGGTTGCAACCACATTATTCAGCAGGGGGCAAAACTGGTTACCAGGCCGGAGGACGTTTTGGAGGAATTTCAGCTTGTCCCGCCGAAAAAGCCAGCTAAACCGGCTATAAAGCTTACGGCGGAGGAACAGGCGATTTATCAGGTGCTGTCTTTTGACCATGCCTTGAGCATGGATGAAATCATGAACCGCCTGCCTGATGGTGAAATAGCAAATTTATCC
>CADBYQ010000247.1 GCA_902798865.1 Pseudoselenomonas ruminantium
ATACGGTGCAGGAAAAATTGTCGCTGTCCGACCGTTTTGGTCTGTCGATTGGCTATTTTAAGCCGAATCAGAAGGAGTATTTTGCCATTTTGGAGGCCATTGCGGCGCGTTACCCGCAGATTAAACTGTCCAGCGAGGAATTGCGGGCGGGGGCTGTGCGTTGGGAGATGAGCCATTCGGGCCTATCAGGGCGTACGGCGCAGCAGTATATCAATTCTTTGCTAGGACGTGTAGATTAATAGATATGAAGGAGATTTTATGATCAAATTGATTCTTTCCGATATGGACGGTACGCTTTTGGATGAAAATAATCAGCTGCCGGCAGAGTTTGACGAGGTGATGGCGGAATTGCATAAGCGCGGCGTGCAGTTTGCGCCGGCCAGCGGGCGGCAGTATTATTCACTGCTGAAAAGTTTTCCCGAATATGAGGATAAGTTTATTTTTGTCAGCGATAACGGCACGATTGTGCGGCAGCATGGCAAGGAGTTGTTTTCGGATATTATCGAGCACGATGTGGCGCGGGAAATCTTTAACAGCGTCAATGATGTGGAGGGCGTTTACAATGTGCTCTGCGGCAAGGAGACGGTGTATCTCTTAAAGGATAAGCAGCCGGAAGCGCAGATGGCGGAGCTCAAGAAGTATTTCCGGGCGGTGGAGATTGTGGACAGCTTTGATGATATCGCCGATGAGCCGATTAAGATTTCCTTTTTTACGCCGAATGCGGATGCGGAGGAGAAAATCTATCCGCTGTTTGCTAAATACTACGATTCCATGCAGGTTGTGCTGGCCAGCGCGTATTGGGTGGATGTGACCAATAAGGGCGCCAATAAGGGCATGGCGGTTAAAGCGCTGCAGAAACGGCTGGGGCTGAAGCCGGAGGAATGCGCGGTGTTTGGCGATTATATGAACGATTTGGAAATGATGGGGGCGGCTTATTACAGCTATGCCATGGAAAATGCGTATCCGCCGGTGAAAGAGGCGGCGCGGTTCGTGGCACCGAGTAATGTGGAGCATGGGGTGATGAAGACGATTCGCTCCTTTATGGAACAGGGGCTTTGTTGACAGCGAGGTGTTAAGACCGCCGAGAGGACAGGCAATATTTTTCCTTCACTTAGACAGGCTTGTCAAACGTTGCGGAAAAACATCGCCTGTCCTCTCGGCTGAGTTTGCTGCTTGATTGGCTTACATCCAGGATAAAAGGACGCCGCGGGACAGGTTATATTTTTCCTCCGCCATAGACAGGCTTGTCAAAAGCTGCGGAAAAACACAACCTGTCCCGAGGCTGGGTTGGGTTGTTTGTGATGTTAACATCGAGGTAATAAAGGCGCCCGCGGGGCAGGTAATATTTTTCCTTCGCCATAGACAGGCTTGTCAAAAGCTGCGGAAAAACATCACCTGCCCCGCGGGCTTGGCTTTGTGTATTGGAGTTGGGCTTATAACAAGGTGTGAAGGATGTTGCGGGATAGGCCCGGATAAGTGTTTGACAGGAGTGTGAGTTTTTTGAAACAGAGAAAATATACGCGTTTTTTGGCACAGGCGGCGGTGATTGCGGCGGTTTATGTGGTGCTGACGGTGGTGTTTGCGCCGTTTTCGTTTAGTGAGGTGCAGGTGCGGATTTCGGAGGCGTTGACGATTTTGCCGGTGTTTACGGCGGCTGCGGTTCCGGGGCTGACGGTTGGGTGCTTGTTGGGCAATATTGTTGGCGGTGCACCGCTGCCGGATGTGGTTTTTGGGACTTTGGCTACTTTGATAGGGGCTGTAGGCACGCGAATGTTGCGCGAGTGGAAGCCTGCGGCGGCAATTCTGCCGCCGATTGTGGCCAATATGGTGATTATTCCCTTTGTTCTGCGTTATGCGTATGATTTGGAACTGCCGATTCCCCTGATGATGGTGACTGTAGGTTTGGGGGAAGTGATTTCCTGCGGCGTGTTGGGGCTGCTGCTGTATAAGGCGCTGTATCCACGGCGCAAAGAGTTGTTCCGTTAAGATGTATTGTACAAGGACGCCCGCGACGGCAGGTAGTATTTTCCTTCGCCATAGACAGGCTTGTCAAAAGCTGCGGAAAACACCACCTGCCGTCGCGGGCTGGGGTTGCCGAATAGGTGATGTGTACGAGCACAAAATTTTTCAAAACTATTGAAATGCCGTTCTTAGTGGTGTATGATATGTGTGTAAGTAATCCTAATGAATAACAATCGGTAATAAAGTGTGCATAGCACAATGTTGGAGGGGAACGTATGTTAGAAGAACTGAAAGAGAAAGTCTACGAAGCCAATATGCTTTTGCCGAAGCATAATCTGATTACCTTCACCTGGGGCAATGTTTCTGGGATTGACCGGGAAAAAGGGCTGTTTGTCATTAAGCCGTCCGGGGTAGAGTATGATGTGATGAAGCCGTCGGATATGGTGGTTGTGGACTTGGATGGCAACAAGGTGGAAGGCGACCTCAATCCTTCTTCCGATACGGAAACGCATCGGATTTTCTACAAGGAATTCCCCAACATCGGCGGCGTGGTGCATACCCATTCCCGTTGGGCGACGATTTTTGCTCAGGCTGGACAGGGCGTGCGCGCTTATGGTACGACGCAGGGCGATTATTTCTACGGCGAAATTCCCTGCACCCGCGATATGACCGAGGAAGAAATCAAGGGCGCTTATGAATATAACACCGGCGTAGTGGCAGTGGAACGATTCAAGAAATACGGCATCAATCCGGATTATGTGCCGGCGGTGCTCGTGAAAAATCACGGCCCCTTCACTTGGGGGACGGACTGCTTCAACGCGGTGCATAATGCTGTGGTGCTTGAAGAAGTTGCCACATGCCGCAGGTGCTGCTCGACAAACACTTCCTGCGTAAACATGGCCCGAATGCTTATTATGGGCAGAAAAAGAAATAAACTTTCGCATATCGGTAAATATGAAGCACGACATTGGGACTTTTTCCTGATGCCGTGCTTTTGTGGTATGTGGTGGATTTTTGCATAAAAATAAACTCCCCATGGTCGTAAATCCATGGGGAGCTGTTTATGGTTAGCGTTTCATATTAATCATGGTTTCAAGCATTTCATCACTTACGGTGATAATCTTGGAGTTGGACTGGAAACCACGTTGGGTGATAATCATATCGGAGAATTCGTTGGCAATGTCGACATTGGACATTTCGAGGGCCGAAGGCGTTATATCACACCCCAGTGCAGTTGCTGTTTGCACATTGGGTGTTCCGGAGTTATTAGATGCCTGATAAAGGCTGCTTCCTGTCTTCGTCAGGCCGGCTGCATTTGTAAACTGCGCCACGGCAATCTGTCCTTCAGCCTGTCTCACACCATTTGTATAAGTAGCCTGAATAATCCCCGAGCTATCTATGGAAATAGACTTCAACGTTCCTGCCGGATTACCATCAGTTGTACCATTAAATGTACTGTCACCAACAAACTGCGTCAATTGTGAAACATCGGTCAACATTTGCCCAGAAGTTGAAAATTGAACTGTAACGGGCTTCATGTCAACCGTAATTGTGCCACTGGAATCCGTAATCGTGTTGGTTGTTCCCGCCACATTGGAACCATCCAGATTAATCGTCCACTGATTACCATCACTCGCAGTAACACCACTACCTGTAGCGGTCTTGGTGAAATACACCGGAACAGCATGGACACCGCCATCACTGTCATATACATTGAGGATTGTCGTAATAGGCAGGCTATGGCCTATATTATAGGTTCCGGATGTCACTGTCTGCGTAGTCTGGTCCGAAAATGTGAGCGATAACGCTTCTGTGCTGGAGGCCGTAACACTTCCCGGAATAATCTCTTCCACCAACGTATTGTCGTTATACTTAACCCCGGTTATTTTTGTTTGTTTCGCAACATCGGTTATTTCGGTTAACGTAGCATACTGTGAAATCTGCGCCGTTCTTGGGCTACCACCACTCGAGGTATAGGTATAGTTATCACCAATATTATATACAGTACCTGTAGGAATTATATCGTCATGGAAAGTACCATCACTCAATGCAATGCGCACTTTTGTCCCATTCGGTACTTGTGCCGGGGTATTGGTAAAGGCATCTGCATAGTTATCACCAACAGCATAAGGTCCCGGCGGCGTGCTGCTACTTGTTACAGAAATCGTCCTGCCATCCTTAAGCGTTAATACCAATGGCGAAGTCGCTGTAGCGGTAGCACTTCCCGTTACGGACTCTAGTGCATAACCTTCATTAATATTTGTAGTTGTGCCAAAGCGCAAGGAGGTGCCATCACCTTCACTGGATGTAACGGTCATCTTGTCCGGCGTAAACGTAATTTTTGCTCCTACGACTTTAGATGTAACACCACCATAAGTATATGTATCCGTACCAATAACATACGACTGTGGAGGGCCTACGGGCGATACATCATGAGTGGTACCATCAGCTAAAGTCAGCACTAAAGTTTCACTGGCATCCATTTGCGTAACCGTATCACCAATAGTCGTATTTTCAATGGTCATACTGTCACCATAGGTATACGTTATTCCATCCAGACCAGTAGTTGTACGAACATTACCACCACCATAGTCCTTTTCTAATGTAACATCTACAATCCCCTTTTTCGCTGTAACTTTATCATTAGCTGAAGCACCGGTTGTACTATCCAAAACATATCCATAACGCCAAGTTTTATCCGTAGATGTATATTCAAACGAATGTGTGGCACCACCATTCAGTGTAACCGTTGCAGGAGAATGATATTTATTTACCTCAAATGCAGTCGAGGCAGATAAATCTTTAACGGCAGTAGAATAAACATCATCAAGCTTATAAGTGGTACCAGGAGTTCCCGCAACCTTGATGCCTCCGGTCAATACCAAATCACAGGGCATGCCATTCGTGCAAGTCCAATTCGTTTTATCGCAGCCATTTACCTTCGTTATCACGGCACTATCTGCCTTTACATTATTGGCATAGGTAGCCAGCGTTGTGGCTGTTGGTTTCATGGACTTTCCGGATTGAATCACAATATCGGTGGGGTCACTATTCGTAGAAATATTGCCATTTTCAAACATCCAACCTTGTACTTTTAAACCGCTCCCCGGCAGAACATAATTGCCATTTGCATCAAATTCAAACGCACCATCACGGGTATAGTACGTTTCCGCTCCCTTTTTTACAACAAACAAACCATTGCCAGACAAACACAAATCGGTATTTTTCCCCGTAGCCTGCACTGAACCATCCGTAAAAATGGTATCAATACTAGCCACACCTACCCCCAAGCCAATCTGTTTAGGATTGGTACCACCAAGATTTCCTCTCGGCGCAGAGGCTCCGGCTTGGGTTTGGCTAAGGGTATCTGCAAAAGTTACACGGCTCGATTTAAAACCGGTAGTATTTACATTGGCAATGTTGTTGCCCACAACATCCATCTTCGTCTGATGCCCTTTAAGCCCCGAAACTCCCGAATATAACGAACGCATCATGATAAATCACTTCTCCTTTATCCCATATCACTTCTCCTTTATCCCATGCACTATCAAAGCTAAGCGACGTTCCCTGTCAGATACCGTACTGCGAATCCATGCGAACGGTATGTTATAGTTTTTTCCTATGGGAAGGACGTATTTATAAACCTATACTTTTCTAAAAAGCATTTTTCCTTCCCAATCTACAATGTTTATCGGAGAGAATGCGGTTTTTCTTAAGTAAAAAATATATTTTCATAAAAGTTGCTTTTTTATGAAATATTATCAAGAAGCGTAACAGCCTGCTTCCATCAGCAGTTATGGGCTGTTACGCTTCTTTTTTTAGCTGTTTACATTTCACATAAAACGTGGATATGGGCATGTTGCAGGCCTTTGCGGCTTGAGTCAGACTGCACTTTCCACTATACCAAAGGTCACATTGACCATAAAAATTTTCTGGTAATGGTTTTCGTGGACGACCAAAGCGTACACCGCGTTTCTTGGCTGCAGCGATTCCCTCTGCTTGTCGTTGACGAATGTTGCGACGTTCATTTTCCGCCACAAAGGACAACAGCTGCAAGACCATATCACTGATGAAAGTCCCCAATAGGTTCTTACTGCGCCGTGTATCGAGCAGCGGCAGGGCGATAACCACGATATCTGCGCCTTTTACCTGCGTAATATAGCGCCATTCCTCCATAATCTCCTTATAGTTGCGGCCCAAACGGTCAATGGATTTGACATACAACACGGAATCCTTGGTTAGCTTGCGTACCATTTTGCGGTAATTGGGGCGGTTGAAATCCTTGCCGGAGATTTTATCTATATAAATGTTGACTGCTGAAACGCCCGCCTGCTTCAGCGCTGCTAACTGGCGGTCCGGATGTTGCTCCTTGGTACTTACTCTTGCATAACCATAAATTTTTGACATAAATCTACCTCCTAAAAATATATATGGTCTATTGTAAGAGATTCTTTGCAAAAAAGTATAGGTTTATAAATACGAACTTCCCATAGGAAAAAACTATAACATACCGTTCGCATGGACCGCAGTACGGTATCTGACAGGGAACGTCGCTTATCTTTGATAGTGTATGGGATAAAGGAGAAGTGATTTATCATGATGCGTTCGTTATATTCGGGAGT
>CADBYQ010000248.1 GCA_902798865.1 Pseudoselenomonas ruminantium
CATCACCCGTGCATTGCAGGCCGCCGTAATTAGAGATATATTCACGCCCTGCCGCAAGGCCTCAATACTGGTCCAGCGGCCAGTGCCTTTCTGCCCGGCACTGTCCACAATCTTATCCAGCAACTGCCCGCCAGCCTCGTCTTCTTCAGCAAAGATATCTGCCGTAATGCCAATCAGGAAACTCCTGAGTTCTCCCTGATTCCACTGATGAACGATTTCGGCAATTTGCCTGTTGCTATAGCCCCCAGCATATTTCAATAGCAGATAAGCTTCGGCAATCAACTGCATATCTGCGTATTCAATGCCGTTATGCACCATCTTCACATAATGCCCAGCGCCATCCGGGCCGATATAACTGCAGCAGGGCTGACCATCTGCCTTAGCCGCTACAGCCTCATAGACCGGCCGTACAAATTCATAAGCTTCCTTATCTCCCCCAGGCATGATACATGGGCCTCTGCGGGCGCCATTTTCCCCGCCGGAAATTCCCACCCCAAAATAATGGATACCGGCCTGTTGGAGCTTTGTCTGCCGCCGCCGAGTATCCCCAAAGTAAGAATTACCTCCATCGAGAATAATATCCCCCGGCTCCAAAAGCGGCGTGAGCTGCTCAATCATGGAATCCACCGGTTCCCCTGCCATAATCAACAGCATAATGCGGCGAGGTTTCTGCAGTGAATCCACAAACTCCTGCAGATTGAAAAAACCATGCATATGCTTATGTGGATGCTCTCGCAACACTTTTTCTGTCAAATCCGGCGTGTAATTGTAACAAGCTACATCAAAACCGTGGTCAGCCATGTTGAGGGCCAGGTTACTGCCCATCACGGCCATCCCCACCATGCCGATATCCATTTTCTTCTCCATTATCCTGCCTCCTTATGCCTGCGCCTGTTGGAACGCTGCGATAGCCGCAAGTTCTGGCTGCAATTTCCAATACAACTGGTCATAAATCCGATAAAGTTCCTGATAAACTTTTACGTCGTCCTCATCTGGACGGATAATACGCTTGGGTTTAACCAATTCTTTAGTCGCACCGATACCTGCCAGTTCACGACTGGCAATAAAGCCCAGCACCGCCGCCCCAAAAGCTGCGCCTTCGCTGTTATCGGGTAAAATCAGTTCCTCATTGAGAACATTAGCCAGGATCTGCAGCCAAAGTTCTGACTTAGTGAAACTGCCGCTAACCCGGATATCCTTGATTTCCCCAAAATCCCGCAAGGCCAGCATTACCGCGTTCATGCTATAAGCAATGCCCTCCATACAGGCACGAATCATATGGGAACGGCTGTGATTCAGAGACAGTCCAAAAAACATCCCTCGAAGCTCCGAATTCCAATAAGGCGCGCGTTCTCCGGTAAAGCTCGGCAGCATAATGAGGCCTTCCGCTCCAGCCGCTACATGAGCTGCCTTCATAGTCATGAGATCATAACCATCTACATCGAGATTTTCCAGATGATGAGGCGTATAGTGGCAAACCTTATCCCGCACCCAACGCAGAATCATGCCACCATTATTGATAGCACCACCGGCTACCCACATATCGTCCACGAGATTATAGCACCATGTCCGCATCTTCTTATCCGTCAGCGGTTTTTCCGTCAGCATTCGCAGAGCACCACTAGTGCCGATTGTTGCACTGAGCTGCCCCGGCTGTACGGCCCCAATGCCCACATTGACCAGCACGCCGTCTGTTGCACCAATAACCACTGGCAGGCCTGCAGGCAGCCCCATAGCTTGAGCTGCATCGTCCTGCAATTTCTCCATATGTATCGTTGAAACCACTGGCGGAAGCTGCGCCTTTTTTAGGCCCGCATAGTCAAGTATTTCATCATCCCAATCCATCTTCACTTCGTTGTATAAGCCACTGGTACTGGCCGCCGAGTGATCAATGAGCCATTTGCCTGTCAGCCCATAGAAGAGATAATCCTTCAACGAACCCACATAACGCATCTGATGAAACAAATCCGGATGATTCTTGCGCAGCCAGAGCACTTTAGCAAGCGGATAGGAGGCATGGATTGGACAGCCGGTTTTTTCATAAAAACGACAGCACAACGCTTCGTCTTTTTTCATCTCCCGCACGATTTCCGCACTGCGGCTGTCTGCCCAGGTCTGCATATCCATCAGCGGCTGATAGTTCGCGTCCAAGCCAGCAAAACTATGCATGACCGTACTCAACGAAATACCTGCCAGCTGACGGCTCTTGTATCTCAAGTCAGCTGCGGCCTTGCCAACTACCTCCTGCACTGCTGAAAAAATCTGCGCCGGATTTTCCTCAGCCCAATTCGGGTGCGGCGTAAGCAACGGATAAAAGGCTTCTGCTGCCGCTACCTTTCTGCCGGTAATATCATAGGCAATAGCACGAACCCCGGTGGTTCCCACATCAATGCCAATCCAAACGGATTCCTGACGATATTGAATATTTACTATCATCACTCCTTATATAAAATGTTATATATCTTTCATTTACAAAGTCATTATAACATGCCCTCCTGTTATTTGCAAGGACAAAAACAATATCATGTGTTATTTTTGTTATTTCTATATCATTGTAAGATGTAAAAAAGACTGCTTTTTGTGATATGCTCCCCCTATGAGAGACAGTAAAAAATAAAACTGTCATCATAGGGGGATTTTTCTATGCCAAACAAACAGAAAGTAGCAATGGAAGAAA
>CADBYQ010000249.1 GCA_902798865.1 Pseudoselenomonas ruminantium
AAAATCAATAAGATGCCCAGACGGTAAAGGGTCAGGCGGCGTACTATGGCAATCCAAAGGGGCATCAAGAGATAGAACCACAAGAGAATGACCATGAAGTAGAGCTGATACTTGGCATTGCCGAAGAACAGGACGGATAACAAATGCAGCGGGTCAGGAAAGCCGACGCCGTAGAGCAGACCGTCATGCAAGAGATAAAGCAGGGACCAGGCAAGGTACGGAATCAGCACGGTCTTTAGACGCCGCTTGGTGAAACTTACGAAATCAAAGGGCGCGTTGATGTTCAGATTGTAGAACAGGCCAAAGGCAGAGATAAAGAAGAAGATGGGCACGCTGAACCGGGTAAAGGTTTCAAAGAGAGCCACCAGATGAATGTTGGCCGCTGGGTTCATGATGTACTGGGAACCGATATGAATGCCGATAACCCCCATCATGGAAATGC
Organism: Pseudoselenomonas ruminantium; assembly: GCA_902798865.1. GTDB lineage: Bacteria > Bacillota > Negativicutes > Selenomonadales > Selenomonadaceae > Selenomonas_A > Selenomonas_A ruminantium_L. The sequence continues at coordinate 443 of CADBYQ010000249.1, forward strand.
CACGGATGTATTCGATGGCAGCAAGCCTGGGCTTGCGGGGCAGAGTTGCTGTTTGCATAAAGAAAAAACACCTCGATAAAAATAATTACCTACCTATCATAGCAAAAAAAAGGCTGTAATGCTATAACCTTGAGGATATAGTAAAAGGAAAATCATCATTTATCGCGAATAGTTATAACAGGGTATATGAAAAAAAGGTGAGGTTATGCAGCGCAATGGTATTTTGGTTATACAAAAGTATATGGAATACTTAGGCTCTACCATGGGTTTTATTGTTTCTCTCTATTTGGCCTCCATTGTAGATGGCATATTGGTCAGTCAGCTTATTGGGCCTGCGGCCTTTGCAGGGATTAATTTGACTATGCCGGTTTATTATGCCCGCAATATCGTATTTTTTCTCTTGGTGGATGGTGGCTCGGTTCTTGCTGCGCAGTATATCGGTGCCCATAATAAAGTTGCCTGTAACCAGGTGTTTAACCTGACTATTGGCGGTGGGACGGTGGTCATGACTATTTTAGGCGTGGTGGGATTTCTATTTGCTGCGCCTTTAGCTGTAATGCTGGCAGGAGAAAGTTCTTTAACGGGACTGGTGAAGGCTTATCTGATTCCATTATGGCTGACCAGTCCATTGCTTTTACTGGCCAATGGTATGGCTGCTTATCTGCGTTTGTCGGGAGAACACAAGCTGTCCATTGCTGTGCCTGTGGTTGCCAACATTTGCAACCTTGTATTCGATTATCTCTTTATTGCCGTTTTCGGCTGGGGAATCGGCGGAGCTGGTTGGGCAACGGGGGCTGGTTATGCCTGTTCGCTATTTTTGTTATGGCCGTATTTTCAGCGTGAGAAACGGGATTGGCATTTTATCTCCCTAAAAGATGTCAGTCCTGTACTTTTACGACGGATTGTGCAAATTGGTTTGCCAATGGCCATGATTCCCTTGGGGCTGGTAGTACGTCATTTTGCCATAAACAGTATTGTAATCGAGCAATTCGGGTATACCGGGGCGATATTGATTTCGCTTTGCAATGCGGGGCAGCTCTATGCATTGATGTTTGTGGATGGTGCCAGCACGGCGTTGGCAAATGTTTGTGGTGCCCTGTATGGAGGCGGGGATATGACCGGCGTACGCTATGTTTTGCAGCGTGCCTTGCGGCTGGCCTTTGCCATCTGCCTGCTGGTTTTTGCCGGACTATTTTTCTATCCATGGGAATTTATGCACTTATATGGGGTAAATACAGGACTGATTAACGCGGATTTCGTGTTATATTTTAGGATCAGTCTGCTTTATATTTTGTTTTTACCTGCGGTGTTTATCCTGCGGGCGTTTTTTCAATCTACGCATCAGGAATGGGCAGCAACGTTATTTTCTGCGTTGGAGGGCGTTATTTTGGTCGTGCCGCTATATTATCTGCTGTCCCATAAAAGCCTTTTGCTGATGTGGGCGGCACCGACTGCCGCAGCGGCATTGTCTTTTGGATGGCTGTATGTTTACCTGCGAAAAAAAGCTCAAGCGGAAGGCTTGGACAATTTCCTCATGCTAAAGCGGGAAGCAGCGGATAAATTCTGGGAGGTAAGTATTTCGGCTGTTGTACAGGATGTTGCGCAAGTTGTCTTAGCGGTGAAAGATTTCTGCCAGCAAAATAAACGCTTCGGTTCGCGTGAGGCCTATGCTGCGCAGTTGACGGTAGAGGAATTAGGCGTGGTTATTGCTGAACATGGCGGCTTGGGAAAGCGTGCTCAGATTGATGTCCTGGTTCGCTTGCTGAAGGAACGGATTGTGATAACGGTCAGGGATGATGGTCGGCCATTTAATCCGGTAAAATATCTGGCCGAGCACGGCAAGAATTTTTCGGGGATATCGATGGTGCGCAAGCTGGCGGTTAAGATGGAATACACATCTATACTCGGTTTTAATACGACGATAGTTACAATTGGAAAGCGATGATAAAAATGGATTACTGTTATCAACTATTTAACCCCAGTGGCAATGTTACGGCATTGATTTTAGGTTTGGAAAAAAATGGACAACTGCGCAGACGTGCCGCGCAAAAAATTATGGAAAAACATCCTGAGGTGGAGCAAGTAGGCTTTGTATCCTTGGATAAAAAAGACCCGCGGCTGATGATGGCTGGCGGTGAGTTTTGCGGCAATGCTCTGCGGGCGGCAGCGTGTTACTATTTGGCAGGCCGGGCTGGTGAATTATCGATGAAGGTTTCCGGCGCTCAGCCG
>CADBYQ010000250.1 GCA_902798865.1 Pseudoselenomonas ruminantium
TTCTCCTACAAATATCCGAAGTCATGCACCAGCTTCACCCCAAAAGCACCAATAGGCATGATCTTATTCATCCCATCACCTGCTTTTAGCAAAAACTCGTGCTATCTACAGTATAACACGAGTTCTGACGATACGCTTATAAATCTGGCCGTCAGGGCAATCTTAGGACTCCCCATAAGGACGTGCCTACACCGGGCACACCACAAAGGACCGGCACATCCATACGTACCGGCCCTCTCTCTATGTCGTGTTATCTCTTTACCTGCATCCATAAATAGGGCTTTCCGGCATCAACGTAAGCAAAAGGACAGCTGCTCAAAAATCGTGCTGCCGTCCTTTTCTACGTACTGTTATGTAGTGACCTTTGTCAAGTCCTAATTTTTGCCTCGCTGAAAGGCATCTTGAAAGGGCCTCAGAAAGCATAGTTCTCGGCAGGACCAGTCTGTTATACGCGGGTTGGTTACCGCAGGGTAATGGTTTTCGCCGTGAGCTCTACTATCTAAAAGCGTGAATCATATTACTATGTCACATAGTGCGATCGTAGGTAGCTAAACCTGCATGTCTCTTAAGTCCCTTCAAGATGCCTTTTAGCATCGCTCTTCTTGTCCCTGAATCAAGCAATTCTGCCGGTCATCATCCCCCACACGAAGCAGGCTAATTCCCGGGCAATAGCGGCTACCGCTACGTTGTGTCGCTTGTTGTTCTTCAGAACCATTCGATAGAACTTTCGGCGAAGGCGTTCGTTGGCTTTATCTGCATAGGCAATAACCTTTGGCGAATTGCCAGCCTGCCTTTCTTTCAGCTGCTTGGATTTGTAGCCAATTCGACCACGTCCATAGCATTGTGCAGCCTCAGTCAACAGACGACGTAGATGCGTATTGCCGGCCTTGGTTATGCCCAGCTGGTTGCGGTCATCGCTGCTGGAATGCTCACCGGGGACAAGTCCCAGGAATGCTGCGTATTGCCCAGCCTTGGCAAAACGGCTGAAGTCTCCCGTCTCGACAATGAGGGCGAGTGCCGTATGGGTGCGTATACCTATCATGCAGGAAAGCTTCTTCACTTTCTCAGCATACTTTGGCCCAGCAGCCAGTTCAGCAATCCGCTTATCCATACGCTCAATTTTGTCCGTAAACCAGTTGAATGTCACCAGGTATTCGTCCAAAATCTCGCGCAGCATGTCATCCAGAGGCATGTTTTTCAGCCATGCCAGATGTTTCAGCGTCCAGTAATTTTTCCCTCCGTCAAAGCGAAGATCATGCAGCTTGCAGAATGCCAGAATTTGCTGTTTGACACGCTTCAACGCCATCTTATGGGCGTCACGCATACGGATATATTCCTTGACGTCGGAATCCTCCTTCGTGGGAATATGAACCGCGCTGTAGGTGTTGTAAGCAAGGCAGCGAGCAATCTTCATGGCATCCCGTTTGTCTGTCTTGATCTCCCCTTTCTTGGAAGGCATCGTTGAGGGCGCAAGGATGACGCATTTAACGTTGTGCTCGGTGAGCTGATGATACAGGGTAAAGCCGAGACAGCCAGCTTCGTAACCGCAGCGGAATTCACACGAATCTCCGTAATTTTCCTGGACCTTCTCCAGATATTTCAACACATTTCTGTAATCCGGTTCCATCTTCACGGTTGCAAAATCCTGGTTGTTCTCAATGGTGTAGCAAGAAAGAGTGTAATTAGTAGTGTGGACATCCATTCCAACATAGACTATACTGTTCATTAGGTGGCCTCCATTTTGTATGTGGTAAATCCTGTTAATGTTCGGTATCACCTATATTGTACAGGTAAATCCACGAATTACAACTTGGGGGTCACTACATATTATCTAAAGCGTTATGCGCCAGCTCAGATGAAAGGATCGGTGGAAGACATGAAAAAGAATTTTTATCTGGATATCCTGCTTTTCATCAGCCTGCTCGCCTGCATTGTAACCAGCGTAGTGCTGGACTTTCACTGGTTCAGTGGCGGGCGCGAGGTCAAGATGGTGCTCGTAGAGGTACATCGCTGGACCGGCTACATCGGCACGGCTGCCATTCTCCTGCATATGGTCTGGCATACCAAATGGATTGCCGTTGCAGCAAAAAAATGCGCAGGGCGCGGGTCATCAGAAGTCAAATCGGCAGCCTCCTGATAAGAAGGTTTAGCGGACAACGGGAAAGAGCTGCATCGCCTTGCACAAGATACCCGAAAGAGATATAATAAAAATGCAAAAGGGTCATTGGATGCATGTAGATGACCAAATTGAAAAGCCCCTTACAGCTGGTTACTGCAAGGGGCTTTTCTGCGTGATCGGTTACATCACGTCCAGCTGGTTGCCACTTTGGTGGTCCCGCTTACCACCCCAGCATCTGTAGTATCAGGTAGCTGAGTAAGCCGCTCAGAATCCCAATCAACAGCTCGCGGATAAAATCATATGGATGCATGCAAAGACCTCCCCTCCTTGCCTTAGATTTGGCTTGGTTGGGGCCGTGGCATCAAATATTATAGCACAAACCATCTCTTGGTAGGCGATTTTTTTGTATTCCCACTGCACTTGAAAATGGGGCTTTACAAACACTAGGTAAACATGTATAATATTCGTTGTGGTTATCGGGACGTAGCGCAGTTTGGTAGCGCGCTTCCTTGGGGTGGAAGAGGTCGTGGGTTCAAATCCCGT
>CADBYQ010000251.1:0-2556 GCA_902798865.1 Pseudoselenomonas ruminantium
ACATCATGGGCGTCTTCATCCTGGAAACCTTCCGGGGCGACGGCGCTTTTTCCCTTAAAACGACCCTGCTCAACGTACTGAAGAACCCCATGATCGTCGGTGCCATCTTCGGCTTCTTCTTCCTGTTCACGGGCATCCGCATCCCCGATTTCATTGAGAAACCTATTGCCCAGCTGTCCTACTGCACCTCGCCGGTGGCCCTCCTGATCCTGGGCGCCTCGTTCAAGATCGGCACGCTGGGGAACGATGTCCGCGACCTCGCCATCATCGTCGCGAGCCGCCTGCTCGTGGTGCCCGGCGTCATCCTTCCCCTGGCCATGCTGATGGGCATCCGGGGCATCGAATTCGTCACGCTCATCAGCATCTTCGCCACGCCCTGCGCCGTCGCGTCCTTCGCCATGGCCCAGCAGCTCGGCAGCAACGCGGAACTGGCCGGCAATGCCGTTGTCGTATCGTCGGCCCTGTCCTGCTTCACCCTCTTCTTCTGGATCGTCCTGTTCCAGGTCTTCGGCGTGTTTTAACCCCCGCTGCACGATGTATCGTGCCGGCGGGTTGCAAATTACGCTGAAACATGGTATGATTTTATAGTAATCCGCGGGTGTAGCTTAATGGTAAAGCCCTTGCTTCCCAAGCAAGTTACGTGGGTTCGATTCCCATCATCCGCTCCATGGTAAACAACGCCTCCACCGCCACCCGTCTGGAGGCGTTTTTCTATGCCGGACTGCTTCAGGCCGTGCGACAAAACTTTCCCCGCAAAGGAGTCATACATATCATGCGCTTACTGGAAAAGCGGATTCTCGAAGACGGATGCGTCATCAACAACGAAGTATTGAATGTGGACCGTATTTTCAGCCAGCAGGTGGACACAGGCCTCCTCGTCGAAATCGGCAAGGAGTTCGAAAGCCGCTTCGGCAACAAGAATATCGACCGGATCCTGACCGTGGAGACGGCAGGCATCCCCATCGCCATGACGACGGCGTCGTACCTGCATGTGCCGTTCGTGTATGCGCGCAAGCAGGCCATCCCCATCCTGGAGGGCAGCAAACTGTCCATTGCGGCGTACTCCTGCAGCCAGAGCCAGCATTACCACATGTACCTGCTCAAGCACCTGCTGCCCGAAGGCGAGCGGGTCCTCATCCTGGACGACATCCTGTCCAACGGCGAAGCGATCCTCGGCCTCATCAAGATGTGCCGCCAGGCCGGCGCCACCGTGGCCGGCATCGGCGTCGCCATTGAAAAGACCTTCCGCCCGGGCCGGGAAAAGATCCGTCAGGAAGGGTACGATGTAACCGCCCTGACCCGCATCGAGCGCTTCGAGGGCGGGAAACCGGTCTTCCTCCGCTGACTGTTGAAAGGAAGGATGCCATGCTGCTGACCAACTTCAAGCCGGACCGGACCGGGAAAAAACCGCTCTACCTGCAGATTGCGGACTTCATCAAGGAGCAGATCCGCCTCGGCCTGGTGACGCCGGGCATGCGCCTTCCTTCCGTGCGCGACCTGTCCGCGGCGCTGCACCTGAGCCGCACGACGACGGAAACCTGTTACAGCAGGCTGACGGCCGAAGGATACCTGGTCAGCAAACCCCAGAGCGGGTATTTCGTGGCGGACCTGCAGGTGCCGAAACAGCTGCCGCGGGAACTGCCGTCCGGCAGCACGCGGCCGGCCGCGCGCTATGATTTTGCCAACAACTACGTCGACGGGACGGCGTTCCCGTCCATTATCTGGCGCCGCCATATCGGTCAGGCGCTCAAGGAAAAGGCCGCCCTGACAGGATACGGCGAGCCCCAGGGGGAACCGGCCCTGCGCGAAGCCCTGGCAGACTACAGCCACCGGGCCCGGGGCGTCGTCTGCGCGGCGGACCAGATCGTCATCAGCGCCGGTGTGCAGAGCCTGTTCGTCATCCTGGCGGCCCTCCTGCAGGACCGTCTGTTCCACACTGCGCCGCAGATTGCCTGGGAACGGCCGGGCTTTCCCCAGGGCGAAGAGATTTTCCGCCGGCAGGGATGGGACATCGCCCGGTTTGATACGGAAACCCTGGACACGGTGCAGGCGCGGCTCTTGTACGTGAGCCCCTCCAACCCTTACAAGGGACGCTCCCTGACCCCGGACCTGCGGCGCCGCCTCCTGCGCTGGACCCTGGAGCGGGACGGCTATATCCTCGAGGACGATTACAACGGCGAATTCCGCTACTTTACGACGCCCGTCTCGTCCCTGCAGGGCATGGGAGACGGAGAGCACATCGTCTATCTGGGGTCCTTTTCGCGGCTCCTCTTCCCCAGCCTGCGCATCAGCTACATGGTGCTGCCGCCGGGACTCCTGCCTGACTACCGGCGCATCGGCCGCCTGTACAACCAGACGTCGAGCACCATTGAGCAACTCGCCCTGGCCTCGTTCATCCGTGAGGGAAACCTGCGGCGCCACGTAAAGAAGCTGCGCCGTCTCTACCGCCGCAAAGCCGACCTGCTCCAGCAGGCCCTGGCGCGCCATTTCGGCAGCCGCGTGCAGATACTGGCCTACGAATCGGGCCTGCACATGCGCATCTCCGTCGACAGCCCC
>CADBYQ010000251.1:2644-5305 GCA_902798865.1 Pseudoselenomonas ruminantium
GAGTTTCGTGCTCGACGGTATTCCCGTTCCGGAAACAGGTTCCGGACGGAAATCCTGTTGTCCTTTGCGGGCATCAGCGAAACGGACATCGCCCCTGCTGTCGCGCGGCTGGCCACGGCGTGGAAGTAAAGCCAGACAGAATGTTTTTCAAATCCTTTTCGACATGGAAGTCAAAAGGACACCCGTGCAAATCGCTGCCGCCCCACAAATCTGTATCAACCCAATATGTTCCCCAAAAAGAAAATGCCCGGAAATCATACCCACAAGGGGCATGATATTAAGAAAAACGGGAGCAATACCCGGACCGACCCGTTTTATAGCCAGATTCCAGCTTATCATAGTAAAAAGCCCGCTGCCAAAAACTATATATAATAGGGAAAACATGGCTTTTGTACTCAACAAACAAACAGAAAGCTGATTGGTAAGAAGGCCGAAAAACAAGGTGGCAAAGGCACCAAAAATTGCGGAGCACCCGGTTACCCAAGTGGCAGGCATATATTTTAATACGTTGGCACCTAAGAGCGAATAGGCCGCCCACATCCACTGGGATATAAAACATAAAACATCTCCATAATTAAAATTGATGTTCCGTATGACCGCCCATGTCCCATGACTCACAATTAAAAGGACCCCCATAAATGACACAAAGAGCCCCAAAAATGAGGCCCGTGTCATTTCTTTTTTCATTATGAGGAATGCCATAAATGCTGTGATTACCGGGGTTGTTGCAGATATCAGTGTGGAATTTGTAACGCTTGTAAACATAATCCCTGTTGATTTAATGATATTGTTCAGGGCAATCCCTGTTAATCCCATAAGGCTCAATGGCAGCCATAGACTCTTTTTCGGAACGATAGGCCGGTGAGTCATAAATTTTCTATAGCCCAGTAACAATATACCGACAACCAAGTAACGGACAGCCGTAATCGTTACGGGATTCCATTCGTTCGTCAGCCATTTAATGCATGTCGACTGAAATCCCCAAGCGCCCGAACTGCAAACCATCAACAGATAAATAGAGGTTAAATTGTGTTTCATTTTTCACCAATCCGCTCATCCATCGTCCTTTAGCTTCCGTACCTGCATGTTTCATACAATCACCATTTATCCGGCACCCTGTCATCCTTTCCAACACAATACATCACTAATAATCCTTTTGCCAACACTTCATTTTGTTCATTCCTGACATCTACCTCAACAAAGACATGGCGATGTGTTTTTTCCACTATCCGGGATTCTGCTTTTATTTTCCGCTCTGCTTTAACCCCTCTGACATAGTTTACGGTGGCACTTAATGTAACAACTTCGGCACCAATTGTTCTACACGCGGTACCGGCGGCATTATCAATAAATGTTGACAGTGCCCCGCCATGCATATATCCGCTTATATTGGACTTTTTCTTTTCCATCTCCATAGAGAGCCGTGCGCTTCCACAGGTAACTTCGTCAATCCTGATGCCACATAGTTGAACGAAGGGTGATGTTTTAAACAAGTTACGCAACAGATCCAGGCATTCCTTTTTATCCATCATTGCTTACTTCCCGTCAACTAATAACTGAATTCATTTTCCTTGCAGCCACCGTGCCACTTCCAAGGCGAAATAAGTAATTATCATTTTGGCACCTGCGCGTTTAAAACAACACATGGTCTCCAAAACAATTTTCTTTTCATCAATCCATCCATTTTGGGATGCCGCTTTAATCATGGCATATTCCCCGCTGACATTATAAACGCACAATGGCCGGTTGAATTTTTTATGTGCACGCCAGCAAATATCCAAGTAGGACATAGCAGGCTTTATAATGATGATATCTGCGCCTTCCTCAATGTCCAGCTGTATTTCCCGCATAGCCTCGTTGCCATTACATGGATCCATCTGGTATCCATTCCGGTTCCCTTTGCCAGGAGCCGACCCGGCGGCATCGCGAAACGGCCCATAATAAGCGGAAGCAAATTTGGCACTGTAAGCCATAATGGCCGTCTTTTCAAACCCTTCTTCATCCAGGGCCTTCCGCATAACTTGGACATATCCGTCCATCATATTTGATGGAGCAATGATGTCTGCACCACAGCGTGCCTGGCTGACCGCCAATTTCTTTAAGTTTTCCAACGTCTCGTCATTATCAACGTTGCCATCCGCATCCAGCACTCCGCAATGGCCATGCGTTGTATATTCACAGAAACAGGCATCCGTAATGACGACAAGTTCAGGATACTTCTTCTTAATCATTTTAGCAGCCATTTGTACCGGTTGTTCGTCATCCCATGCACTACTTCCCTCCTCGTCTTTGTAGGAAGGAATTCCAAATAAGATAACGGCTGTAATCCCCAGTTGCACCACCTGGTCAACCGGTTCCATAATTCTATCGACAGACCATTGATAGGTTCCCGGTAAACTGCCGATTTCTGCTTTGACCTTTTCTCCCGGGCCGACAAACAGCGGGTAAATCAAATCCTTAACACTCAAATCAACTTCCCGAATCATACTTCTCAGATTTTCAGTAGCTCTCAATCTTCTCGGACGGTAAATGGGAAATCCAGCCATTTGATATTCTCCCTTGTGTGAATGTCAACCAAAAAGTGAGCCACTTGCTCACGAATTTTTGAGCCACTCATGCTCATGAAAAAGTGAGCCACCTGCTCACGAATTTTTGAGCCAC
>CADBYQ010000252.1 GCA_902798865.1 Pseudoselenomonas ruminantium
AAAAGGCCAAGGAAGTTCTTGCCAAGTTCACCGAAGCCGACGACCAGTACCGGGAGGCGAAATCTCTGCTGGAGTTGCTGGACTTTCATGCCGAAACCACTTCGGAGAAAATGGCGATGGGCTGGTATCTCGATGGCCGCGTAAATGCTGTAGTGGGTACGCATACCCATATTCAGACGTCCGATGAACGCATCCTGCCGCAGGGCACTGCCTATATCACAGATTTAGGTATGGTCGGCCCCTGGAATTCGGTATTAGGGGTTAAGACCGAGATTATCCTGCAGAAATTTACAACTGCTATGCCCTGCCGTTTTGATTTGGAGGAAAGCGGCCCAATGGTATATTCTGCATTGATTGTGGATATTGACGATAGTACCAACCGTACAACGGCTGTGGAACGCATTTTAATCAAAGAATAAGAGCAGAAAAAAGCAAAGATTTTTTTTCGTGGCAGGATTTTTCCTTTCTATGCAGAATACTACCTTAGTATAAGTTAAGTATGCTATAGAAAAATGTAGAACATTATTGTAGTTTTGTTGCAAGAGAGGACGTGTAAAGTCATGGAAATCTTGAAAGTATCTGCGAAATCGAACCCGAATTCAGTGGCTGGAGCCCTGGCTGGCGTACTTAGGGAGCATTCCAGCGCGGAGATGCAGGCCATTGGTGCCGGTGCTCTTAATCAAGCGGTCAAGGCGGTAGCCATTGCCCGTGGTTTTGTTGCACCGCATGGCATCGATTTAATCTGCATTCCTGCGTTTACCGATATCAATATTGAAGGTGAGGAACGCACCGCCATTAAGCTTATTGTGGAGCCGCGCTGAATCGGTAACAGGAGTGACATAAATGGCAAGTGATTTGCATATGCACACAACCTTTTCCGATGGCAAATTGACACCGGAAGAGCTTGTGGCGCAGGCAAAAGCTGCCGGTCTCAAATATATAGCCATCACCGACCATGATACCGTGGACGGTGTAAGCTATCTTTATGAGAACGGAATGTATCCCACCAAGGGGATTCATGTGATTCCCGGCATTGAGTTCAGCGCTCATCATCCGGTGCATGAGATTCATATTTTGGGATTCAATGTGGATATTTATTATCCCGATTTGCTTGACAAGCTGAACGATGTTACGGAGGCGCGCTGGACGCGTTTCAGCGATATGGTGGAAAAGCTTCAGGCATTAGGCTATCCGATAACGGAAGGGGAAGTGCTGACTCTGGCAGGAGGCAGCAAGTCCATCAGCCGTTCCCATATCGCGCGGATTTTGGTGAAGAAGGGCTTTTTTTCTTCCGTGCGGGAGGCTTTTTCTGCCGTGTTGGAAAAAGGCAAGCCGGCTTATGTTCCGCATTATCATCTGGAAGTGGAAGAAATCATTGAACTCATCAAGGCGGCAGGCGGCACACCCGTGCTGGCCCATCCCAAATTGGTGGGAGATGATGACTTGGTGCGCGACATCTGTAAGCGGGGCATTGAAGGGATTGAAGTATTCTATCCCCGCCATGACGCTGCGGATACGGCTCGCTACTATATGATGGCTCAGGAGTTCAATCTGCTGCCAGCCGGCGGCTCGGACTTCCATGGCTATCCTACGCGACAGCCGTCGGAAATCGGTATTTTCACCATTGAAGACAAATATGCAGAGGCGTTCTATCGTCCTTTAGGCAAGTTTAATAGTTAGTCAGGAGAGCTGTATATGGATGTGATTGCTTTGGTCGGGCCCAGCGGTACCGGCAAAAGTCACCACGCGCTGATTGTGGCGCATAAACATAAGGCTGACGCCATTATTGATGATGGAATCCTGATTAAGGATGGCAAGATAGTGGGCGGCCATTCGGCGAAAAAAGAACAGAGTAAAATCATGGCGGTACGGCGGGCGATTTTTGTCCTGCCAGGACATGCCGAAGAGGTGCAGGCGGCTATCAAAGAGGCCAAACCTCATCGAATCCTGATTTTGGGAACTTCGGAAAATATGGTCTTTAAGATAGCCAAGGCGCTGCATCTGCCCCATATTGCTAAAATCATTCATATTGAGGATGTGGCTACCAAGCAGGAAATGGAACGGGCCCAGTTTCATCGGCTCAAAGAGGGGAAACATATCATTCCTGTGCCGACGATTGAACTGAAACCGCATTTTTCTGGATTCTTGGTAGACCCATTGCAGACCCTCTTTAAACGCTCGTCTACCCAACGGCGCCGTTTAGGAGAAAAGTCTATTGTCCGTCCGGTATTCAGCTACTATGGGAAGCTGATTATTGATGATTCGGCTATCAAATCCATTGTGCAGAATGTTTTGCAAAAAATGGAGGCTATTACCAAGATTGATGGCCTGCAGGTGAAACATCTGATGCATGGTGATGAGGATCAGGGACTTAAAATTGCCTGTGGAGTAGTTCTTACCTATGGTAATCATATTCCCACTTTGTTGGCTCACGCGCAAAAAGAAGTGCGTGAGGCAGTGGAGTTTATGACGGGGATGATTGTGCATGAGGTCAATATTCAGGTAAAAACTTTATACGTTAAGGCATAAGTGTGTTTTGTTGACATCGTGGTGTGACAACTTCAGTGCTACATCGTGATGCTAAGACGCCCGGTGGCTGGTAATATTTTTCCTTCGCCATAGACAAGCTTGTCAAAAGCTGCGGAA
>CADBYQ010000253.1 GCA_902798865.1 Pseudoselenomonas ruminantium
AAAGAACTTTATATAACGAGAATTAAACTGATTGCCCTGAGCCGGATTCGTCAGATTGGGGAGGCGGTGCTGGAAAGCCCGGGCGATTTCCGCAAGGATACGCGGGACTATCTGGATGCCATGTATGAGGGGATTTCCTACATGCGTCCGGAACGTCTGGCGGAGGTAGTGAATACCGTTCATGAAAGCTATGTTGAAGCGAATATGGACGATGATGGCTGTGTAGCCGATTCTCTGATGATGATTGCACTGGCGGAATACCAGAATGAGCTGGGCGAAGAAAATATTTACGACCTGGGCTGGAACAGCTGGGTAGAGGATTTCTTCCGTACGGCAATCGCTTAACTTTATAGAAAACGTGAGAAAACTTCTGCATTTGGCAGGAGTTTTTTTCTTGTGCGCGAAAGTAGGATGTATAGTGATAGGGGATAATAGGTGGTGAATGTATTATGCCAATGTACAAGAAACAGTTGTTTGTTTTAATGATTATTTTACTGGCAGCGGCAGGCGGCACTTATTACGGTTTGTACAGTGAGGAACAAGCCGTAGTGTTGGATGCTGCTGCAACCGCTGATAGTGGCCCGCCTAAACAGGAAATAACAGTTTATGTAACCGGGGCTGTTAATAAGCCGAGACTCGTGAACGTGCCGGAGGGAGCGCGGGCGGCCGAGGCCGTCAATGCCTGCGGCGGCTTGCTGCCGACTGCGGACAGCGAAAAAATCAATATGGCGCAAAGTCTCAAGGACGGCCAGCAGTTAAAGGTGCCGGAAAAGACCGGAACAAACAGCAAAACGGATTCGGGAAAAGCGGATAAATCCAAAGGAGCAGACAGCGGGGAAAAGGTCAATATCAATACTGCCGATGAAAAAGCGTTGGATACCTTGCCGGGAGTTGGCCCAGCCATGGCCAAACGGATTATCGAGTATCGGGAAAGCGAAGGAGCGTTCCAGTCCATTGAAGATATCAAGAAGATTCGCGGCATTGGTGATGCCAAATTTGCCAAAATGAAAGATAAGATTTGCATATAAGCGGGATGTGAGGGCATGAAAATCGGTCAGCATCAGGAAGTATTTTTGGCCGGCCTGCTGGTTGCTCTGGGGGCAGGAATTAGCTGTGCCAGTTTGCTTACATTGCCTATGGGGATTGTGCTGTCCTTGCTGGTAATGGCACTGCTTTTGTCTGTTTATGGTTGTTATCGGGCACAGACGTGGACATGGCTCGCATTTGTGCTGGCATTCTTTTTCGTAGGCTTTTGGCGCTTTATGGTGGCGGATAATCTGCCGGAGCAGGATATATCTCATTGGGCTAAAGAGACGATAAAAGTTGAGGGAACTTTGCGGGAAGTTCCGCGGTTGACAGAAGACAGTCAAGGGCGGAAGAAACAGCGGTATTTGCTTGATGTGACCAAAGTTAAACAGCAGGGACAGGAATGGCAGGCAGCCAGCGGCGGGCTGTATGTATATGCTTCAGAGCGTGAAGCACCGGAGGTGCGGATTGGCGATAAGGTGACCGCCGCGGGAAAGGTACGCTCACCCCATGGCTATCAGAATCCCGGTCAGTTGGATACGAAAATGTTGTTAAAGAGCCAGGGAATCAGCGCTTCCTTATCGGCAGGCAAACAGGGAATAAAAGTCATGCCGGTGGACACGGCTGCTTTTGCCCGCAAATTGGCAGAGGTGCGCCGTCATTATCGGGACAGCATGGAACAGGTTATGCCCAAATCCGATGCAGCAGCTATATTTGCCATGCTCTTTGGCGGTTATGATGGCCTAGCGCCTGAACTGGTAGATTCGTTTACCATTACAGGCATAGTTCATATCCTTTCGGTGTCCGGCTCGCATATCAGTCTGTTGGCGGCGGTAATGGCAGGTTTTGGGGGATTGCTGCGCCTGCCCAAAACGGTTACGGCGGTGCTGGTGGTGGGGTTGATTGCTATTTACAGTCTGTTAGCCGGTGCGGTGCCGCCGGTTATCCGCTCAGCGATTATGGGCGGGCTGGCTTTTGTGGCGTTAGCATTGGACAGAGAGCGTGACGCACGAAGGATTTTACTGCTGACCGGGCTGGTTATGCTCTTAATCTCACCGTTGCTGTTCTTTCATATCAGCTTTCAGTTGTCCTTTCTGGCTACGGCAGGGCTGCTTTATTTGGCGCCTGTCTGGCAAAAATATTTTCGTGAACATGGCTGTAATGCGTATATCGCAGCGGGGCTTTCCATTACCCTGGCGGCACAGCTTGCCACCTTGCCGATACTTGCTTGGTATTTTAATCAGTTGTCGCTGTCCTCACTGATAGCCAATCTCGTGGTAGTGCCGTTGGTGGAAATGATTATCGTGCTGGGGCTTTTTGCCGGGGTGGTGGCCTTTATCCTGCCGTTTGCAGGCAGTGTGGTCTTTGCTTGTGGTAGTCTGCTTTTGGGCGTGGTCACGGAAATGACGGTGAAGATTGCTGCTCTGCCGGCAAGTGCGATATGGATTCCGAGTATGAATTTTGGTTGGGGACTGTTGTATTATTTGTTGTTAGGCTTGTTCCTGCTGAATGCCCAGCAGCGGGAACAATTATGGGACGGCATAAAAAAACGGCGCAATGCTTTAAGCGTGGCGCTGCTAGTGGCAGTTGCATTTCTGGTTAGTGTCCA
>CADBYQ010000254.1 GCA_902798865.1 Pseudoselenomonas ruminantium
AACCGCAGAAGTTATTTTGTTTTGGCGAAACATCACCACCATAGGCAAAGAAGCCGGTTTCTTTTAAAGCCTGACAGAGTGCCACATCGGGGCGTACACCTTCAACGGCGGCTTCTTTGTAGTAATAGCCGACAATTTCCTCTACAGAGCAGTTAAGTTTAGGCGTAGTATTGCGCTTTTTGATAAACGCGGTCATCTGCTCCGGACTAGCTTCGGCTGTTCCTAGAATGGTGATGGTTTCCGGATTTTCCGTTATCTCCATCATGGGAATAGCAAAAGCCGGCTCACAGCGAAAATGTACAGAGGAAATCGCTCGTTTATTGATTTCTCCAGGCATTTTATCCGGGAAGGCGGGACGGCCTTCAATGGTACGCTGGGCAACAGGAGTATCTTTAACGGGGGCAGCACAGCCGGCAACCGGCAGCAGCAGGCAGCCAAGGGTCAACGCGGGAACGATAGTGCGAACAAGGCGCATGTTAATAACCTCCTTCAAGTTTGAATCTCCTTATCAGTATAACACAGTTACCCCATGTTTTAGCAAGTGAGCAGGGATATCCTTTTTGGCGGCGAAAATATATTAAAAAGACTAAGCGAAAGGAGCGGAGCTGGTGAATACGGGGGAGTTTTTGGCTGTTTATGAGCGGGCACTGGCGAGCTATAAGCAGGGAGATTGTGACGATGCCTGGCAGATAATAACGGACTTCGAGCAGCAGCACAGCATGAAAACACTGTTGGGGTATTTATTGAAGGCGTATATTCTGCGCACGCGCAAACAATATGTATCCGAAGTTTCGCTGCTTAATGATTTGGTGCGTGACTTTGCGGATAGTGAAGATAAAAAACGTCTGGCGGATGCCTATAGCCTGCTGGGGGCGGCCTATCGTATGCTGGGACAGAGTGAGGCGGCAGTGGCGGCTTTTGTGCGGTCTGCGCAGCTAGAGCCGAGTACAGGCAGAAAATTGACGGAAATCAGCAATGCGCTTTTTGCGGCAAATGCCATTGAGGATTTGCCTGCAGCGAAGATGCAGGAGCTTTATGCTGCATATCGTCACGATTTGCAGGAAATGGCGGTACAAGCCTATCCGAAACCGGCATGGCACCATGCTAAAATCCGTGTGGGCTATCTGTCTGCGGATTTGCGGGACCATGCAGTGGGACAATTTGTAAGACCATTTTTTTTCCATTATAATCCTGCTGATTTTGAAGTTATCGTCTATCAGCTCAATAAGGACAGCGATTTTGTCACGGAGGATTTACGCGGTGCTCCTGTGCATTGGCGGGATTTGGCTGGTGCGGAATTTGCAGAGATTGCCCAAGTCATTCACGAGGATGAAGTGGATGTTCTCGTAGAATTAGGCGGCCATACCGCAGGCAATGCGCTGCCGGTTTTTGCCTATCGCCCCGCGCGCGTGCAGTTATCGGGGATTGGTTATTTTAATAGTACAGGAATTTATGAATGCGATGGGTTCTTATCGGATATTTACTGTGCGCCGGAGGAAAATTCGCCTTATTTTACGGAGAAGTTGCTGCGTCTGCCGCATACGCATTTTTGCTACCAGCCCTATAAAACGTTTCCCAAGGTATCGCCGCCGCCCTGTCTGCAAAATGGCTATATCACCTTTGGTTCCTTCAATAACTTTGCCAAGGTCAATGATGGGATGCTGCTTTTATGGCGGGAAATTTTACTGCGGGTGACTAATTCCCGCCTGATACTCAAACATCAGCTGTTGGGGACAGAGGAGGGCCGAGCGTATACGCTGAATCGGCTGAAAAAATTGCAGCTGCCTATAGAGCGGATTGAATTGCGTCCGTACGCGAAGGATTATTTGCAGGAGTATGCGGATATGGATATTGCGCTCGATACCGCACCTTATCCCGGAGGGCTTACCACCTGTGAGGCGCTTTATATGGGCGTGCCGGTGGTGGTACTATCTGGCAATCGTCATGGTGCCCGTTTTGGCAAGAGTTTCTTGTCCAATCTAGGCTTGGCGGAACTGGCAGCAGAAGATGCCAGTCAGTATGTGAATATTGCGGCGGCTATGGCCGGAGACCAGGAACTGCTACTAGCTTTGCGACAGAATTTGCGGCGGATGATGCAGGCTTCACCATTGATGGATGCGCAGGGGTATATGTGGGATGTGGAGCATTTGTATCGCAAAATTTTGGCGGAGATAAATTAATTGGTAAGCAGGAAAAGATTGTCTGACGTCGAATAGTCAAATTAAAGACAAGAAGCGCAATCGTTGGATAAGGGAATAAGAGGCGAATTTGGAGGGATAGGTATGTCGTTAAAAGGAAGATTTTTGTTGATGGTTATCGGTATTGCTGTGCTGACCACTATTTGTGTCAGTGCGGCGTTTATCGTCAATCTGAAGTCGGAGTCGGAGCGGCAGGTTGCTTCGGTAAAGCAGACCATGATTACGGATGTGGAGCGGGAACTGAAAATTGAGACGGAAACCGCGATATCCATCATTAAGCAAGTCTATGACCGTCAGCAAAAAGGGGAACTCACCGAGGAGCAGGCCAAGAAACAGGCGGCTGATTTGGTGCGTGATTTGCGCTATGACGATGGTAAGGGCTATTTTTGGGTGGACACCTATGATGGCGTAAATGTTGTGCTTTTG
>CADBYQ010000255.1 GCA_902798865.1 Pseudoselenomonas ruminantium
ACTTATTCCTGCGCTAGTACGCGCGGGGCGCGTAAATCGCTTAGGAACAAGTCCTCATGGGCCGGTGAAGTTCATTGGTTACTATATTGTTTTCGCTAATGGCAGTACATTTAGCCTTCCATGGCAACTTCGAGTTCTTCGAGTGTTTTCTGTTTGCTTTCCTTGCCGAGCAGGATAACAACTGCTGAGATAATGACAAATACTGAAGCGAACATCAGGAAGATGGTGTTCATGCCGAAGGCATTGCCGAGCATTACACCGACCAGCATGGGGGCCAGCATACCGCCGATACGCCCAAAGCCGGCGGCCCAGCCGCTGCCCAGGGCGCGGATAGCGGTGGGGTACTGTTCCGGGGTGTAGGTGTAGATAACGCCCCAGGCGCCGAGGTTGAAGAAGCTCATAGCGGAACCCCAGGCTAAAAGGGAAGTGGAGGTTTCGGCGTTGCCGAAGAAGAAGGAGCAGACACCGGAGAGCAGGAGGAACAGGGACAGGGTGTATTTGCGGCCAATCACATCCACGAGCCAGGCAGCGGCATAATAACCGGGCAGCTGGGCAAGGGTCATGATGAGGACATATTCAAAGGTCTTGACCACGGCAAAGCCCTGTGCGTAAACGATGGAGGGCAGCCACATGAAAATGCCGTAGTAGCTGAAGACGATGCCGAACCAGGCGAGCCAGAGCATGGCTGTACGGGTGCGGAACGGTGCACTCCAGAGCGCCGTGAATTTTGGCTGAGCAGATTTTTCCTGACGGGTCAGTTCAGACAGGTCAACTTCCCCCGTAAACGGCTGGCTCTGAACGCCAAGTTTTTTCTCGAGCATCAGGATAACGTCCTGCGCTTCTTTGACGCGGTTTTTCGTCAGCAGGTAACGGATGGATTCCGGCATATGCAGGCGGATCAGGAAGACATAAAGGGCAGGCAGGGTACCAATGACGAAGGCAATCTGCCAGCCAAAGGCGGGAATTAGGAGATAGGAGATGCAGGCAGCCACCAGCCAGCCCACGCCCCAGAAACTTTCGAGCAGGACAATGAAACGGCCGCGCAGATGTGCCGGAGCGTATTCGCTCATGAGCGTTGCAGCAACCGGCAGCTCACCGCCAAGGCCAAAGCCCACGAGGAAACGGAACACGAGCAGGGATTCATAGCTCCAGGACAGGGCGCACATCCCCGTGGACAGGCTGTAGAGCAGAACAGTCAAGGAAAATACCCGCTTGCGGCCAATGCGGTCAGCCAGGGTTCCGGCGAGCACCGCACCCAGCGCCATGCCGATAAGGCCGATGGAGCCAATCCAGCCCACCTGTGCAGGCGTAAGTGCCCACTCTTTGGCCAGCAC
This sequence comes from Pseudoselenomonas ruminantium, assembly GCA_902798865.1. Taxonomy (GTDB): domain Bacteria; phylum Bacillota; class Negativicutes; order Selenomonadales; family Selenomonadaceae; genus Selenomonas_A; species Selenomonas_A ruminantium_L. The sequence goes on from CADBYQ010000255.1 coordinate 1,335, forward strand.
AGGCAGGACAAAGGCGATAAGCCCAGTGTCCATGGAGTCAAAAAGCCAGCCAAGGCCGGTCAGTAACAATAGCTTGTAATGGAATGTACCCACGGGCAGGGATTCCAAACGCTGCAAAATCATAATAAATACCTCTTTCCTAAAATACGACAACTGTCATGACAATGAAAAATAACAATATGCATTATACACTGTCTTGACACCTGTCGCAAGGGTGTTTTACTGATGTTTACGAATTTACGCGTTTTTTTTCAAAAAATGTAAACTTTTTTCGTGAAAGATGTTGCAGGAAGTATACAGGCTTGTTAAAATGTAAGATACGAAACTTATTGACCGGAAATAATAGCGGTTGAAGATGCCGCAGGAAATGGTAGATAAAATAAGGATTTTTAGGGAGGACAAACTATGATTAGAGAGCATCGGAGCCGTGCTAAGCTCGAAGCCTATTATGAAAAATTTGCCCGGGATGGTGTACTGGACCCTAACGTACATCCGTGGGTGGCGGATTCCTGGCAGCAGAGTAAAAAACATGGCGTGGGAACGGAAAAGATGGCCATTCATCATCTGTTGTCGAAAGAGGCGTTTCACGAACTGCAGTTAAAGCATGCGGATGCCATTGAGTATTTAAGCGACCTCAGTGATGGCATTAAGGAATTTTTCCAGGAGTACAATCTGAGCTTGCTGCTGATTGATGCAGATTGTACGGTTCTCAAGAGCTATTCTCTGCCCTTTTATCAGATGACACCCGGTGAAATCGAGGGGGCTAATGTGGGCATTGATCAGGTGGGCACTTCTTCCATTAGTGTCGCCTTGGAGCATAAGGCATCTTTTTGGATGTTCGGTCCGGAAATGTGGGTTAAGGAATGTCAGCTGGGCGATGCCTGCTCGGCACCGGTAATTGTAGCCGGCGAACTTACCTACATTATTACGCTGGTTTCCATGGAACAGGTGGCCATGCCGCAGGATGCGGTTATTTCCTTGCTCTTTACCATGCGCAAGGCGTTGGAGCGTCATCTAAGTGAAGCCGTTCGCATCAAGGCGGAAGAAGCGATTTTGGATGCCACGCCTTTTGCGGTATATCATGTACTGCCCGGTGGTGAGGTGGCTTATGCTAACCGCCTTGGTCATACCCGTCTGGAAGGTATCGGCGCCAAGCGTGATCCTGGCACGCGCCGCAGTGCGTCCAACCTCAATGATGTGATTATGAACTATCAGCATACGCCGATTTATAAAGGGTTCCGGGGAATTCCTTCCTATAATAAAGAAGTGACCTGGATTAC
>CADBYQ010000256.1:0-2006 GCA_902798865.1 Pseudoselenomonas ruminantium
ACACTGATATCTTTTAAAATAAGCTCACCGTGATAATACTTTGTGAGGTTTTGAACCCGAATGAGCGGCTGATGCGTGCCGACAACGCCCGCTACCGTCTCCCGCGATGCATTTGCTCCCATAGACCGCCGCCCCTTGGTTTCATTGTTCAACTCGTGTTCTACTTAACAAACCTGGAGCGAGCGAAGGGGTTCGAACACTCGACATCTACCTTGGCAAGGTAGCGCTCTACCTCTGAGCTACGCTCGCAAACAGTTTTACTGTCGGAGGATTTATAGAGGGCGTCAAGATTGTTTTTTTAAGGGGGGAAATTTTGGAAAAATCAAAAGCAACGGTCGTTGTCTCCCCGCCTGCAACAATGTCCAAATGGTCGCCATTTATCCAGGCGGTTTGCAGCGGGTCATTGATATGGTAATAGTAATAGACTTCATAAGCCAAAGATGTACGCGTGTCGCCAGAAAGTACAAAAGGCCGCAGGTAAACTCCCGGTTCCGGTTTCTTGGGCCATCTGTACTTATAATAGGTTATGCCGTTAATGGTTTCCTCCCGCATAGAGTCCTTGAGTTCACGTTCCTTCTTCTTTTTGTTCTCTCGTTTCACCCGCTCCTGTTCTTCAATCTGCCGTTTTATTTCTTCCTCCTTTACCTTCTCGGCCTCCCGCTGCAGCTCCTCCGGTGTCTTTTCCTGCTGCACCGCCACTTCCGCCTGCGCCTGCTGCTCTTTTTGCTGCTGGTCAATATAAAAATAGGCGGCTGCCCCAGCGGCCATGATGATGATATAAAAAATCACCGCTCCGATGATGATTTTGTTTTTGTTCACCGGCCTCACTCCCATAACATCTGCTTATCTTTCATATTCCCCCTGATTGTCCAAAATCCTGCAAAATTTCATAGCAAAAAGCTGACCTGTCAAAATGAACAAGTCAGCCTGCATATTACTTCGTCAGTTTATAGTATTTTTTCTTGCCCTTCTTCACGATAGCTTCGCCATCCTTGAAGTCAGCCTCTGCCAGCACATAATCCACATCGCTGACCTTTTCGTCATTGAGGGACAGACCATTCTGCTGAATCAGGCGGCGGCCTTCACCCTTGGAGGCAAATACCTTGCCTGCCACGAGCACATCGAGAAGCTTCTGGCCGATTTCTGCCTTGATTTCGGGGATATCGGCACCAGCACCGCTGCCACCAAACATCGCTTCGGCCGAGGCCTTGGCCTTGTTGGCTTCTTCCTCGCCATGCACGATTTTCGTCACTTCATAAGCCAGAACTTTCTTGGCTTCATTGATGGCCGCGTCTTTCAGCGCGCCCAAGCGGCGTACTTCATCCATCGGCAGGAAGGTCAGAAGTGCCAGACAGTTTTCTACATCAGCATCATCAACATTGCGCCAGTACTGATAGAACTCATACGGGCTGGTCTTTTCGGCATCGAGCCAAAGCGCGCCGCCAGCGGTCTTGCCCATCTTCTTGCCATCGCTCTTGGTCAGGAGCTTATTGGTCAGACCATAAACAGCCGTGTTGTTCTTGCGGCGGTTGAGTTCCACACCGGCAATGATGTTGGACCACTGGTCGTCGCCGCCCATTTCGAGCTTACAGCCATAACGGCGATTGAGCTCTAAGAAGTCATAGCCCTGCATGACCATGTAGTTGAATTCGAGGAAGGTCAAGCCCTTTTCCCAACGCTGCTTGTAGCAGTCAGCGGCGAGCATACGGTTTACCGTAAAGCAGGCACCGACTTCGCGCAGCAGGTCAATGTAGTTGAGCTTGCGCAGCCAGTCGCCATTGTTGACCATAATGGCCTTATCATCGCTGAAGTCGATAAAACGGGCAATCTGCTTCTTGAAGCATTCGCAGTTGTGCTCGATATCTTCATCGGTGAGCATTCTGCGCATATCGGTGCGGCCCGAAGGGTCACCAACGGTGCCCGTGCCGCCGCCTACCAGGCAGATGGGACGATGGCCGGCCCGCTGCATATGCGCCATAGCCATCAAGGCAATGAAATGCCCTGCA
>CADBYQ010000256.1:2034-4637 GCA_902798865.1 Pseudoselenomonas ruminantium
AAAGTTCCCGCAGTTCAGCTTCATTCGTGCACTGCGCGATAAAGCCACGTTCCTGTAATGTGTCAAATACGTTTGCCAACAAACTCTCTCCTTTATATCTCTTAATTCCGGCCCTTGCCTACGCCGCCCGGTTCTGGTGCAGCTGTCGGGGGAGCGGCCGGTGCAGGACTGCCATTCGGATTATTCGGCGTGGGAACATTGCTGTTATCCGGCGTTGGTTTCTGACCATCTGCCTGCTTGTTGTCCTTCTTAGCCGCATCTTTCTTGGCATCCTTTTTCTTATCGTCTTTCTTCAATTCATGCTTGCGGTCATCTTCCAGTTCACCAACACCGCCACTATGGCTGGAGCGGGAACCATCAAAGTTCTTAGCCGGCGTCTGTGCGGTTGCCTTCTTCATAAAGGCCTGCCAGATTTCTGCCGGCAACATACCGCCCATGATGCCGCGGGTCGGTGTGTTGTCATCATTGCCAACCCATACGCCTGCCACAAGGTCGGGCGTATAGCCGACAAACCACGCATCGTTATAATTGCTGGTCGTACCCGTCTTACCGGCTGCCGGGCGGCCAATATTGGCTCTTGTGCCCGTACCCTTCTTGATGACGTCTTCCAGCATATCCGTAAGTTCTGCGGCACTGTTTTCGCTGACCACGCTGCGCTGCTTGGGCTCGTTCTGTTCCAGCACCTTGCCATTGCGGTCAAGAACTTTCACAATCACCACCGGTTCAACATGGACACCCTTATTGGCAAAGGTACCATAGGCGCTGGTGATTTCCAGCGGCGTAACACCTTTAGTCATACCGCCCAAAGAGGTTGCCAGCTGCCGGTCATTGGCCGGGCCATCCAGCACAAAGGTGGAAATGCCCATTTCCTGCGCATAGTAAATCGGCTTATCAATACCCAATTTCTGCGCAATCTTAACCGTCGGCACATTCATGGAATGGCGCGCTACTTCCCGCAACGTCACCTTGCCGCTGAAATTACCGCTGGAATTCTGCGGGCGCCAGCCGTTGATATCAATCGGACTGTCGTTAATCACGGTATTCGGCGTGAACTTATTTTCCAACGCCGCAATAAAGACAAAGGGCTTGAAAGCCGACCCCGGCTGACGCACAGCCATAGTTGCCCGGTTGAACTGGTCATTGCCGCGGCCGCCGACCATGGCTTTTACATAACCATTATGCGGGTCAATGGCCACAAGTGCCATCTGCGGCTGGGCCAGACCATTGCCATCCGTCTTATAGGTGGGCAGCTTGCTTACCGTTGCTTCAGCGGCCTTCTGCATATCCATATCCAATGTGGTATAGATTTTGAGGCCTTCCTTATAGACGGCATCCGCACCATACTTGTCAATGAGCTTCTGCGTTACATAATCGATAAAGTAAGAAGCAGTATTGCTGTCGCTTTTCTGCGCCGGCTTAACCAGCTTCATTTCTGCTTTTTTCGTCTTTTCCGCAGTAGACCGGTTGATATAACCATATTTTTCCATCTGATCTAGAACAACAGCCTTGCGCTCCTGCGCTGCCTGCAGATTATTCAGCGGCGAATAATAGTTAGGACTTTTGGGAATGCCTGCGAGCATAGCGCATTCATTTAAGTCCAAATCCTCAACATCTTTACCGAAATAAGTCTGTGCAGCAGCCTGCACCCCATAGGCGCCCTGACCAAAATAAATCTGGTTCAGATACATCTCCAAAATTTCTTTTTTCGTGTACTGACGTTCCAGCTGCAAAGCCAGGAAAACTTCCTGTACCTTACGGGTCAGGGTACGTTCCTGCGTAAGATAGGCATTTTTGGCCAGCTGCTGCGTGATGGTCGAACCACCTTCCGACACGCCATGTCCGCGAATATTGGTATAAAGCGCGCGGGCAATGCCCCGGGGGTCAACGCCGGAATGCTCGTAGAAGCGGTTATCCTCTACCGCTACGAAAGCATCCTGCAACTGCTGAGGAACCTGCGCAATTTTTACCGGACGGCGGTTTTCCGCCGCATGCACATTGGCAATTTCATTGCCATTAATATCATAAATCTGTGAAGATGCCGGTGGCAAAATGTCATTGGCTAAATCCGGTTTGGTATTCATGCTAGCAGTCAAAAAGCCACAGCCAATTCCTGTGACCATCACCATGAGCACCAGGCCAAAGCCTAAAATGACACGCTTAAACGTCCCACCAGACTTAGCAGAACGCCTTTGACGGCTCGCATTAGAATGTTTATCCATGAGCTGCCTCCTTAAATTTATACCTTCCCATTGTACCACAACGCGCCCGCCATGTCACCACCCAACCATGAACTTTACCCGGTTTTATCTTTCCTGCAACATGATTTTATCCTACAAAAATACGACCACTATTTTACTCACAAAAAAAATTGACAGGCCAAAATGACCTGTCAATCCTTATCATTTATGATGATTTCAGCGCAAATAATCTACCTCATCCACGCCCCGCAAGCGACGGTTGATGGAGCTTAACCCACGATAAATGGTCGTAACGTCCAATTCGTCCCCACGCTTCTCCATGTACTTCTCCAGCTTCCGCTTTACACGCTGTAAAGCGTTATCGATGGATTTTACATGACGATGAAGATCCTCTGCAATCTCCTG
>CADBYQ010000256.1:4695-6756 GCA_902798865.1 Pseudoselenomonas ruminantium
TCCTCCATCTTCTTTTCGATATCCACGAATTCTTCCTGGCTGATGACCAATTCCTCCGGGTCAGTCACCTTTGCTCCTGAAAGCACATCTAAAAGAGTTCTGTCCGAATCCTCATCGTAGATGGGCTTATTCAGCGAGATATAAGAATTCAGTGGTATATGCTTTTGCCGTGTAGCTGTCTTAATGGCCGTAATAATCTGCCGCGTTACGCACAGCTCCGCAAATGCCCGGAAAGATGACAGCTTATCATTGCGAAAATCCCGTATCGCCTTGTAAAAGCCAATCATGCCTTCCTGAATAATATCCTCACGGTCTGCGCCAATCAAAAAATACGAACGAGCTTTTGCACGCACAAAATTGCGATACTTATTGATTAAGTAATCCAGTGCAGCCTTATCGTTGCTATCCTTGATGGCCAGCAGTATCTCCTCATCCGTGAGTTGGGCAAATTCACTGTAGATCTCCTCTACAAATAAATCTTCTGTAGTCTGTTCTGCTTCCATCGCTTGTTCCCCTTTACCGAAAACTTCCCCAGTTTTCATTCTTACTATCCCCTTAACACGTCTTGATTATACCTCTAAACGGTTGTTACCGTCAAGAATGGTTTTAGGACTTTAGTCCCACGATTATTTACTCCCCAATAAATAATCAATTCTTGGCAGCCAACCGCTGACGCATGGATTCATACATCAGGATAGAGCCTGCTACCGACGCATTAAGAGAATTAATCTTACCTACCATAGGCATCTTTACAATAAAGTCACACTGCTCCTTAGTCAGGCGCCCCATGCCTTTACCTTCACTGCCTACCACCAGCACCAATGGGCCGGTCAAATCTGCTTCATAATAATTCTGTTTGCCGTCCATATCGGCCCCCGCTACCCAAAAGCCCTTTTCCTTCAAGGTCTTCAAGGTCTGCGAGATATTGCCAATACGGGCTACAGGCACATATTCCACGGCCCCTGCCGAGGTCTTGGCCACCGTTGCCGTAAGCGGCACACTGCGGCGTTTCGGAATCAATACACCATGCACACCGGTAGCGTCAGCGGTGCGCAAAAGTGCTCCCAGATTATGCGGGTCTTCCAGTTCATCCAGCAGCAGCAGGAATGGCGGCTCCCCAACCGCCTCGGCTTTTGCTAAGATTTCTTCCAGTTCCACATAAGCCACAGGTGCCACATAGGCCAGCACGCCTTGATGGCGCAGACCGGAAGCTACGGACTCAATCTTGCCCCGGTCGACAAACTGCAGAACAATGCCGCGTTCCTTAGCCAGTGCCACAATCTCGCTGACCTGACCTTCGCGGTCGCCATCGGCCAGCAAAATCTTATTGATACCACGGCCGGCACGCAGGGCTTCCGTCACCGCATTGCGGCCAATCAGCACATCTTCCGGCAACTCCTGGACATTTTGTTCACGGGCATCCTGCACCTTCTGTGCCAACGCCTGTTTGGTCAGCTTTTGACGGCTTATCTTCTCCCGGCTCTGCCGTTCTGGCGAAAAGCCTTTTCTTGTCCCATTCGACGCTGCCTTCTTGTGCTCACGATTTTTATTGCGATTGGCTGTTTTTGCGTTGTCATTTCTCATGATTATTCCTTCTCCCGCATTTTCAGCATTTCACTAAGCTTGCCGCAGGTCATATCACCTTCCGGGCAACGGCCCGTGTTGACACAGCTGGCACCGGCATTGAAGAACAGCGTCGGCGCAACCTTTTTGGCTTCTGCCAGCATCTTATAGGCCATTTCGCGGATTTCCCACTGCGCGCGGTTGCAGCAGCGCAGATTGAAGAAATGCATGAGGCTGCGGGCATTCATGGTCACGAGAATCTTCGTTTCCGTGGCGTTCGCCAGCACATAGCGGGCGTCTTCCTTGGGCACGCCCATTTCCGTAAGTTCATCATAGGTCTTGCGGATTTCTTCGAGCAATGCCTCATATTTTGCCAAGGCTTCCGGCTTTTCCGCAATAGAGGGCGGCGTGATGTACTGGAAGCCATGCGCAGCCACATAGCGCTGGGACTGCTGGTCATAGGACGCTATGCGGTGACGCACGAGCTGATGCGTAAGC
>CADBYQ010000257.1 GCA_902798865.1 Pseudoselenomonas ruminantium
GCCAGAGAGCTGCCGCCGAATTTTTGTACGATCAGCATGGAAATTCCTCCCATGGCCGCAAGGGCGGCCGCTCCATTCTACGCGCCGGAAGCCGCGCTGGTGCGGCGCATAAATGGCGCGGCGACAGAAATAATAAAGAAAAAAGCGAAAGGAGGATGACCATGGGAAGGCACCGGCTGCGAGGGGGAGAATCAGGATAAAGGTAATCAGCGCAATCATTTTGTTCAGTTTTATACGGCTAAGCGTTTGCTGGCCGATTTCCTGCAGGGCGGCAAAGTCCCAAAGCAGGCCGCTCCGCAGGTAAATGGCGTGGGGATTCTGCGGCGCAGAAGACAGGTCAATATCCGCAGTGCTGTTGTTTTCGGTCAGTGGTGCCAGTTCGATAAGTGCATCTACCGCCTGGGCAATTTCCGGCTTGACTGGGCCGCGTCCGACAAAGGCAACGCCTGTTCCACGCGCCTTTAAGAGCTGAATTTCCCGCAGCTTTCCCTCGATGGTCAACTGGCCGTGGGCGGCATCGAGACCGGCTTTTTTGGCGACGGTATTGGCGGTACGTTTGTTTTCCCTGGTCAACATTACCATGTGGATATGTTGGCGCTTTAATTTACGGATAGCCTTTAAGGTGTCATCGGAGAGTGCATCGTCAATGGCGATAATCCCCCGGCAGTATTGGCCATTGGCCACGAAGACTGTGCAATGGCCTTTTTGCGCCAGCTGGTCATTTTTGGTGATGAGGTCGGCGTCGATGTCAATACCTTCGCGTTTCAGCCAGGCAAGGCTGCCTACGCGCAGAGAATTGCGCCCGACAATGGCCTCTACGCCGCAGCCGGGAATTTCAATGAATGTACTGGCCTCTATGAGTTGCAAGCCGCGTTGGCTGGCTGTTTCGTAGATGGCCCGGCCTAAAGGATGGACAGCTTGTTTTTCAGCAGAAGCAGCCAGACTCAACAGGGCGTTTTGGCTGATACCGGACGGATAGAGGTTGGCCACATAGGGATGACCCTCGGTGACTACGTCATGGCGGGCTAGAATCAAGGTGTCAATATTGCCGATTTCTGCCAATTGACTGTCACTAGCCAGCGTGATGTCGTTTTTCTGTGCTTGTCGGGAGCCGCGTGTATAGGGCAGTAGCTTGCCCAATATATAAGGCAGAGGCAGGCTCGCGATGAATACGGCTGCAGCAGCGTTCAGCACGGTGAGGCCATCAAGACCGGCATTATACCAATAGTAGCCGATTACTGCTGCTAGAAGTGCAGACAAAATGAATAGATAAAGACTTGTGCGATTTTTTTTCATAAACATCTCCTCGTTTCTTTAAAAGATATTCGTCAAGAGAAAATGTTTTTCCTTTATTTCCTGTATACATTTCCATAAAGGGGAAATTTACAGTGGATTTATTTACAACTTAACAATTGTCGATTATAATAACCTTGTTCTAATGTTTTTGAGGGATGTGAATGTATGAATTTTGCAACATTGATGGCAGACATTAATAATTTTGTCTGGGGGCCGGTGATGCTGGCCTTACTTGTGGGTACGGGCGTGTTTTTGACCGTGCGCCTGCATTTTTTGCCCTGGCGCAATCTGGTTTATGCCATTCGGATGATTTTCCGTCATCGCGATGAGCATGAGGGGGATATTTCGCCTTTTCAGTCGCTGATGACGGCCCTTTCCGCTACGGTGGGGACAGGTAATATTGTCGGTGTGGCTACGGCCATGGTACTGGGTGGACCTGGTGCTTTGGTCTGGATGTGGATCAGTGCAGCCTTTGGCCTGTCCACGAAATATGCGGAATCTGTACTGGCGGTAAAATACCGCGAGACCAATGCCGTGGGGGAAATGTCCGGCGGCCCGATGTATGCGATGCGTTACGGCATTAAAAACAAATTGGCGGGACGGACGCTGGCGTTTCTCTTTGCCCTGTTCGTGGTGTTGGCGTCCTTTGGCATTGGCAATATGACGCAGGCCAATTCCATCGCTGTGGCCCTGACGCACAGTTATGGCGTGCCCAGCTATATAACCGGTGCAGTGATTACGGTGCTGGCCCTGTCGGTCCTGATTCGCGGCATCCGCAGTATCGGCAAGGTGTCGAGCGTAGTCGTGCCCGGTATGGCGGCGTTCTACTTTGTAACTGCATCCATCGTAATTATTGCTAACATTGAAGCGGTACCGGCTGGTGTAGCCGAGATGTTCGCCATGGCATTTTCTTTTGATTCGGTGGCTGGCGGCGTGGGCGGCTCCATCGTGGCCTCCATGCTCACGGCCATGCGCTGGGGGGTAGCTCGCGGCGTATTTTCCAACGAAGCAGGTTTAGGCTCTGCACCGATTGCGGCAGCTGCTGCCCGGACTGACCATGCCTCCCGTCAGGGCTATGTGAATATGACGGGGACGTTCTTTGATACCATGATTGTCTGCATGCTGACTGGTTTGGTTATATCTTCCTCCGGCATGCTGGGCGTGGTTAATCCTGAAACGGGCGAACTGTTCTCCGGTGCAGAACTCACCATTGCGGCCTTCAGCACCGTATTTGGCGATTACGGCAAGCTGATTATCTCCATTTCTTTGAGTCTGTTTGCCTTCTCGACCATCCTGGGCTGGGA
>CADBYQ010000258.1 GCA_902798865.1 Pseudoselenomonas ruminantium
CAAAGTGCTCTTTGTTGCCCATCGTGAAGAAATTTTGCGGCAGGCCGCTGTAGCTTTTCAACATGTACGCGGCTCGGCTGATTATGGCTTTTTTACCGGCAAAATAAAGCAAACAGACAAAAACTTGCTGTTTGCTTCCGTGGAAACATTGGGGCAGGAAAAATATTTGCACCCGGATTATTTTGCGACGGATTGCTTTGATTACATTGTCATAGATGAATTTCATCATGCAGTGAGCAGTCAGTACCAAAATATCCTGCGGTATTTCCAGCCTAAATTCCTGTTGGGGCTGACCGCAACGACTGAACGCCTGGACGGGCGGAATATCTACACGTTATGTGATTACAATGTACCTTTTGAATTCTCCCTGTTTGAGGCGATTAATCGCGGAATGTTGGTGCCTTTTCGCTACTATGGTATATACGATGATACGGATTATAAATCCCTGCGTCCAGTGGCAGGAACCTATGCTGCCAGCGATTTGAACTGTATTTATCTGGATAATATCCGGCGGATGAAAAATATCCTGAGTCATTATCGAAAATATCGTTCGCAACGTGCGCTGGGGTTCTGTGCAACGCGTGAACATGCAGAAAGCATGGCGGATTTTTTTGTAAAACAGGGAATTAAAGCGGTGGCAGTATACAGCAATACGCAGGGAAAATATGCAGAGGAAAGAAGCAAGGCTGTAGAACGACTGGTTGCAGGCGATTTACAGGTGATTTTTGTGGTGGATATGTTTAATGAGGGCATAGATATTCCTGCCTTGGATATGGTCATGTTCCTGCGGCCAACGGAATCGCCTACTGTCTTTATACAGCAGTTTGGCCGTGGCTTGCGGTTATATCCGGGCAAGGAATATTTGACTGTGCTGGACTTCATTGGCAATTATCATAATGCTGGGCTGGTAAAGGGATTGCTTTGCGGCGAGGAAAGAGCCTCTTATGGAGAACATGGTGCGATAGCGGCGCCGGCTAACTGCTATGTTGATTTCGATTTGCGGCTGCTCGATCTCTTTGCACAAATGGAAAAGGGACGACAGCCTTTGCGGGCGGCCATCCGGGAGGAATATTATCGCATCAAACAACTGTTGGGCAAGCGCCCTTCCAGAAGGGAACTCTTTGCCAATATGACGATATCTGTATACGAACAATGCCTGAAACACCCCAAGGAGAGTCCGTTCAAACATTATCTGATGCTTTTGGCAGAACTCAATGAACTTACGTCTGCAGAGCAAGCAATCCGAGGTACTGTGGCAGAGGAATTCCTGCAGGAGATGATGAATACGGCCATGACGAAGGTATATAAGATGCCTGTGTTACTAGCGTTGCAGGAGAAGAGTCGTCTAAAAGCCAGGATTACCTATGCCGATATATTACCGGTGTGGAAGGCTTTCTTCGCACATGGCCGAAACTGGCAGGATTTGCCGCATGTAGGAAGCTTTCAAGATTATCAAAAGCTTACGGATTCATGGCATTTGACGAAAATCAAAAAAATGCCGGTGCAATTCCTGCAAAGTGCTTTTTTACAAAGCAGGGGTGAGTGGGCTTTGGTATTTTGTGAAGCGATGGAACCATACTTAGACAATGAAGTCGTAGTAAGTCATTTTCATGACATTGTGGAATACCGAGCCAAGGATTACTACAGGCGGCGATATCTTATACAAGCAGAAAAATAACGGCAGCGTGCCCTGACGATTGCGTCACAGGCACGCTGCCGTTTTTATTCTTTTTTGGACAAGGCTACGATGGCATCGATGATGTCCTTTGATTTTTCATCTAGGTGTGGGTATTCAGCAATTAAAGAAGATAACCGGCTGTCTATGGGGATATCTTGTACTTGGATTGTCTTTAGTGCGTTCGGTTCAAGAGCCTCCGAGGTGGCAGCATAGGCATTGGGGACGAAAAACGTAATGTCCGTGGCAAGAGCCTGGGCTAATAGCTGTAAATCCTCAGCGGATATGCCCGTAGTGTAGCCACGTTCCCAGTTGGAGACTACCTGTGAAGATTTATGAATACGCTGACCAAGCTCAATCTGGGTCAGGCCAAGATCTTTGCGTCGTTCCTTGATTTTGTCACCGATGGACATGGTTTAATCACCTCTGAAAGTATTATAGCGGAAAAATGTACAAAGTTGATGCAATTAACCGCATTTGAGAAAAACTAACCGATTGGTTGAATGGTAACGAAATTCGTTATATAATATTAATGTACATTTATAATCCCGGTAACTTTTAAAAATAAATGAAAAAGCCGTCATTCATAGGGATAGACGGCTAATTTTATAGGCATGAATTAACGGAATCCGTTAGCAAGACAAGGAAATTAACTTATGTGGTGTAAAGATTGTAAAATAGAAACTTTAGATAAAACCTGTCCTGTGTGTGGCAGCGAAACAATAGAGGATATCCCTACGGAAGTATACTATTGTACGCACTGTCATACGCCAGTGATTAAACGTATCAATGATGCGCAGAAAGATATATGCCCGCTATGTCAGGAAAAAATGAAGTATTTGACGGCAGATTTAAGACCTGTGTTCCCTGAAGAGCGACGCTTGTTGGAGCTGTTGCCGCCGTAGTCCAGTTCGG
>CADBYQ010000259.1 GCA_902798865.1 Pseudoselenomonas ruminantium
GTCTTATTGCGCGGACGGTAGAAATTTTTTTCGTCTATTTCCTGCCCATTTTCGGAATAGAGATAGTTGATGTAGGCCTCAGCCACCTTGCGCGTGCCCTTCTTGTCCACGACCTTATCCACCACTGCTACGGACGGCTCGGCCAAAATGGACAGGGACGGCGCTACGATTTCATAATCCGGCGAATCCTTGAGCGTAATCAACGCTTCATTTTCCCAGGCAATCAGCACATCCCCCTGTCCGCGCTGCACGAAACTGGTCGTTGCACCACGGGCACCGGAATCAAGCGCCACCACATTCTGGAACAGCTTTTTGATAAAGCCTTTAACCTGCGTTTCGTCACCGCCAAATTTCTGACGGGCATATTCCCAGGCCGCCAAGTAATTCCAACGGGCACCGCCGGAAGTCTTGGGATTCGGCGTAACGATTTTCACATCATCCCGTACCAAATCGTCCCAGTCGTGGATGTTTTTGGGATTGCCCTTGCGCACGAGGAAGACAATGGTCGAAGTATAGGGTGCGGAGTTATCGGGAAATTTCTTCAGCCAATCCTTGTCGATAAGCCCTGCCTGCGCGATTTCGTCCACGTCATACGCTAAGGCGAGCGTCACCACATCCGCCTCCAAGCCTTCAATGACCGAGCGGGCCTGCTTGCCGGAACCGCCGTTGGACTGGCGGAACTCCACATTCTGACCGCTTTCCTTCTTCCATTCCCCCGTAAACACCTGATTAAATTCGGCATAGAGTTCGCGGGTCGGATCGTAGGACACATTCAAAAATTCCCCTGCCCCCTTGCTGTCCGCATTACTTACTGCCTGTTCACTGCCGCAGCCGGCAAAACCAACTGCCGTAAGTATTCCTAATGCCACACTTGCCGTTTTCCACCACTTCATTATGATTACCTCCCCAACATGAATATAAATAATTTCCTATATAAAATAAGAGGCTCCACAAAATTCCCCGCAAGGAATTTGTGGAACCTCCAATTTTTTTGGTCAGTTCACTGAACCGTATTTACTTCACACAAGCATTTAACACTTATGTTCATTTGCGATGACCTTATGTTACACTATTACACCTAGTATGTCAATAGGCAAGGCAAAATTTTACATCCGTTTCCTCAGCAGCCGTATCCTCTACCACTGCCTGGTCGAGCACAAAATGGATGAATTCATCCACGGCGTCCTGACTTGGCACCTTGGCAGTGTACATCTGATTGCCCATCTGCGGTACCATCATTTCCGGCATGCGTTCACACATAACCAGCTGTGCGCCATAGCGCTCTATAATCTCGCCATGGGTATGCACATACTGATGGCAGTCACGGCGGCTGGCATAAACACAGTAGCAATGCTCACCGCTGTCCGGCAGTTTCCGATAGTTGTCCGTCACCATGTCCGCCCAAACCTGATACACATCGGTGGAATGGGCAAAGTCAATCATATCCGGCGTATAGCCGCCCGCAGGGCGCATATTGACTTCGAGCCCTACAAAATCCCCGACATCACCCAAGCCCGCCTTTGCCTTGGTCAGGCGGAAAAATTCCAAATGGACAAAGCGGCTCTTGACGCCAAACGCCTTGACCGTAGCCCGGCCTACGCCTTTTAACTCCGCCGGGGCATGCGCAGCCGTATAATAGGACAAGTCCAGCTGTTTGAGCACAATATCCATAACCGAAGGCGGCCATACCGTCATGGACTCCAACAGCGGCTTGGAATCCGCATCGATAATGGCATCATAAGAGCAGATATCCCCGGTGATAAACTCCTCCATCACATAGGGCACGGGCAGATTTTTGGCAAAGAATTCCTGCAAGTCCCCATCATTTTCAAGCTTGAATGTATCGCAGGCACCAACGCCCACATCCGGCTTGACGATTACCGGGTAATCCACTACCGCGATAAACTTCCGCGCCGCTTCAATGTCCGTGATTTTATGCAGACGCGCCGTCGGCACACCCGCCTTGGCATAAAACTCCTTCATGGCGGACTTATTCTTGATGCTGGCAATATTTTCATACTGGTAACCCGTGGTCACATGAAAATCCGTGCGCAAACGGGCATCCTGCTCCAGCCAGAATTCGTTATTGGACTCAATCCAGTCAATCTTCCCGTGCTTAAAGGCAAAATACGCCACCGCGCGGTACATCTGGTCATAGTCCGACAAGTCCGGCACGAAATAGTATTCCGTCAGGGAATCCTTCAGCCGCTTGTCCAACGCATCATAAGGACAGTCACCAATCCCCAGCACATTCACGCCATTTTTATGCAGGCGGTCACAGAAATTCCAATAATGCTTGGGAAAATGCGGGGAAATAAATACAAAATTCATTTGCCATTAGCCGTTACTGAAAACTTACAAAAAGCTATAAATTTCATAAGAAAAGCTAACTTTTACGTTTCATTCCTCGTTCTTTCCTCGAAAGAGGTATTTCGCATCCGCTTTTGCCGTCCCGAAGAACAGACTACTCACGTTTGATATAACGCTCCAGAGGCTTAAATTCCCGACTAACGAATCGGTACATATCTGCATTGAC
>CADBYQ010000260.1 GCA_902798865.1 Pseudoselenomonas ruminantium
AAGCCTTCCCCTTGAGGGGAAGGTGGCAGCCGAAGGCTGACGGATGAGGTGTATTGTATTTTTCAATAGCAGCTATAAGGATTATGTATTTTCCTTATAGCTGCTATTTATATATAATAGGTTTAATTAATGTCTCGCTTTTTGAGATTTGAGAAAGCCTAGTGTTATTAGGAGGGAAAGCAATATGGCAACGGAAATTTCGCGCCGCACATTTATCAAGGGGGCGGCAGCGGCCGGTGTTGTGCTGGCAGCCGGCACGTATTTTGCCTGGGATGGGAAGAATATTCCGGAAAAGGTAAAAACAGGGGATGTAACCTATGATGTTCTGGTCATCGGCAGCGGTGGTGCTGGCATGCGGGCGGCGCTCGCGGCAGCAGAACGCAAGGAGCTCAAGGTAGCCGTGATGACGAAGCTGGTTCCGACCCGCTCCGCATCCACCATGGCACAGGGCGGCATGAACGGTGTTACAGGTGTGAGCGACCCCACGGATACCGTCGAATCCCATGTCTTTGATACCATCAAGGGCGGCGACTATCTCTGCGACCAGGATGCAGTGGAATACTTCGCCGAACGCGCGGGCGAAAACATCTATGAGCTCGATTATATGGGCTATCCCTTTAACCGCCAGAAGGATGGCGCTTTCCATCAGCGCAAGATGGGCGGCCACAGCCATCCGCGTGCTTCTTACTTCGAAGACCGCGCCGGTCATGCGATGGTGCATACGCTCTTTGAGCAGTGCCTGGAAAACAACATCGACTTTATTTCCGAATGTCAGATGCTCGAAATCAGCATGGACGGCGATAAGCTCAACGGTGTAATCGCCATGGATATGCGCACGGGCAACCTGCTGGGCGTTCCGGCTAAATCCGTCATCATCGCCACCGGCGGTTATGGCCGCGTATACTGGGTGCGTACGTCCAACCCGTACAGTTCCACCGGTGATGGCATCGTTGCCGGCATGAACGTGGGCATTCCCTTCAAAGACCCGGAAATGGTGCAGTTCCATCCCACGGGCCTGTCGGCTAACGGCGTATTGCTCTCCGAGTCCAGCCGTGCCGAAGGTGCGCTGCTCATCAACAAGAACGGCGAGCGCTTTATGAGCAAATACGCGCCGGAACGAATGGAACTGGCAACCCGCGATATCGTCGCGCGTGCTATCGCCACGGAAATCGAGCAGGGCCGCGGCGTTGGCGAAGGCATCCATGCCGGTGTCTATATGGACTTCACCAAGATTCCCGCCGAACGCATCCATGAGCGTCTCGGCCAGGTATATGACCTGTCCCGCCGCTTTGCCGGTGTCGATATCACCAAAGAACCCGTACCCATTGCGCCGACCTGCCATTACTCCATGGGCGGCCTGGAAATGGCGGACTTCCATACGGGCGAAAGCCGCGTAAAGGGCGTTTATGTAGCCGGCGAATGCAGCTGCGTATCCGTACATGGCGCCAACCGTTTAGGTGCAAACTCCCTGTCGGAAGTGCTGGTCTTCGGCCATACCGCCGGTGATGGTGCCGCTGAATTTGCCAAAGCCAACTCCTATGTGGGCAGTCAGGATTCCTTGGCGAAAGCCTGCGACAAGTGGAAAGAGACTTTTGACAAGGCAACGACCCGTGGCCGGGAAGGCAATAAGAGCGTGCCGGAAATTCGTGATGCCATGATTAATACCATGTGGTACAAGGCTGGCGTATTCCGCGATGAAGCGCAGCTCACCCAGGCCAGTGCCGAACTCGATGCTCTGGATAAAGAATACGAACATTGCTACGTCGGCGATAATTCTCATGTCTATAACACCGCTTTCGAGCAGTATGTAGAGCTGGGCAACCTCCTGCAGATTTCCCATGCGATTGTGCAGGGCGCACTGGCCCGCAAGGAAAGCCGCGGCGGCCACTCGCGTCGTGACTTCCCGAAACGTGATGATGCAAACTTCCTCAAACACACCTTGATTTTCAAGGACAAGGAAACCGGCAAATATCGTGCCGAGTATAAAGATGTCGTAATCACGAAATACCAGCCGAAAGAAAGGAAGTATTGATTATGGATGTGAAACTGAGAATCCATCGCTTCGTCGAAGGCAAAAAATGGGTGCAGGATTATATCGTGACTTTGAGAACCGGCATGACGGTTTTGGAAGCCTTAATTGAAATCAAGGAAAAACAGGACCCGACCCTTTCCTTTACCTGCTCCTGTCGTTCGAGCATTTGCGGCGCCTGCTCGGTCCGCGTCAATGGCAATGCTGAACTGGCCTGCGAAATGCTCGTCGAAAATCTGGTGAAACGCTACGATACCAACCTGCTGACCATTGAACCGCTGGGCAACTTCAAGGTCATCCGCGACCTCGTGGTGGACTGGGACCCGAAATACGCCCGCATCAAGAAGATTAAACCCGTGGTACAGCCCAAGGACGAATTCTCCAAGGAAAAAGGCTGCAAGCAGTCCCCGGAGGATTTCAACAAATACAAGAAATACGCCGGCTGCATCCTCTGCGGCTCCTGCGTATCCGAATGCAATAAGAATACGCTGAATCAGGCAGACTT
>CADBYQ010000261.1 GCA_902798865.1 Pseudoselenomonas ruminantium
TCCAGATACTCCCGCGTATCCTTGCGGTATTCCGCTGGTCTTTCCTTAACCGAATCCACAATCTGACGAATCCGACTAAGGGCAATCAATTTAATTCTTGTTATATAAAGTTCTTTCGTATACATACACAACACTCCTTACCGTGGATATATAATAGCATAAGTTTACAGTAATCGCAAATTGTATGCATGTATACTTAACAAACTGTTTACTGAATTGTATGAATATTGATTGTATGTATACATAATACAGACAAAGCTAAAACAAAAAGCTCCATGTCCATCTGACACAGAGCTTTGTTTTAGCAATATTGATTTTTATTGACCGGTCAAATAGCGTAGAAGTTGACCAGCTTGGCATCAATGATACCGTCAATGCCTTTGACATCTTTAAGCACGCTTGCCGGAATGTCATGGTCAACGGTCAGCACCATCAAGCTCGTACCTTCAACTTCCGTCTTGCCCACCTGCATGCCGGAAATGTTGATACCATGCACACCGAGGAAAGTACCAATCGTACCGATAACACCAGGCTTGTTGATGTGCGGGCAAACCAGGATACGGGCCTGCGGGTCAACGTCCACACGGAATTTGTTGATGCGCACAATGCGGGCTTCACTGCCAAAGAGCGTGCCCTGCACCGTGAGGTTCTTGCCGCCGCCAATATCGGCTTTGACCGTAATGAGGTTGGCAAAGTCTTCGGCTTCTTTCTTCTTGACCTCTGTCACCTTGATACCGCGTTCTTTCGCCAAACCAGGCGCGTTGACGTAGTTTACATCATTTTCCATAATAGGATTCAAGAGCCCTTTGATTACAGCCGTGGTCAGCATACCCGTGTTGACTTCCGTAATCTCGCCGTTGTAGGTGACTTCGACCTTTTTGACCGGCGCTTCAGCCAAGGAAGCAACCGTGCCACCAAGACGTTCAGCCAGCGTAAGGTAAGGCGCAATAACCTTCATGACCTGCGGAGAAACCGGCGCCATATTAACCGCCGTTGCCACCGGCTCACCCTTGAGGGCTGCGAGAATACCTTCGGATACATCCAGGGATACGCCGACCTGCGCTTCCACCGTGGATGCACCCAGATGCGGCGTCAGCACAATGCCCGGCACACCGACGAGCGGATGGTCAGCACCGACAGGCTCGCTGGTGAATACGTCGATGGCGGCACCAGCCACAATCCCCTGTTTCACGGCTTCGGCCAAATCTTCCTCGACGATAATGCCGCCGCGGGCACAGTTCACCAGGCGTACGCCTTTTTTCATCTTCTTCATCTGCTCCATGCCAATCATGCCCTTGGTGTCAGGCGTCAGCGGCATATGCACAGTGATGAAGTCCGACTTGGTGATAACATCTTCCAAACTGCCTACAGTTACGCCCAAATCCTTGGCACGGTCTTCGTTGATATAGGGGTCATAAGCGATGACATTCATATCAAAAGCCATGGCCCGTTTCGCTACGCCGGAACCGATACGGCCCATGCCGATAACGCCCAGCGTCTTATTCCGCAATTCCACGCCCACATACTGCTTGCGATTCCACTCGCCCTTCTGCATGGTTTCATTGGCAATGGGGATATTGCGGGACATGGCCAGCATCATGGCCATGGTATGTTCCGTAGCGGCGATGGTATTGCCGCCGGGAGAGTTGATGACGATAATGCCCTTGGCCGTAGCTGCCGGAATATCGATATTATCCACGCCAACACCAGCACGGCCGATTATCTTGAGCTTCTCTGCCCGGTTAATGACTTCAGCCGTCACCTTAGAGGCAGAACGCACCATCAATGCATCATACTGCGGAATAATCTCCAGCAGTTCCTCGGCGGAAATCTTGTCCCGCACATCTACTTCAAACTCCTTCTGCAAAAGCTCAATGCCCTTGGGCGAAATGCCATCAGCAGCCAAAACCTTCATATCCATCGCTCCTTATAATCAAAATAACACTATTCCATTATAGTTTATCCATTTCGCAGTAGCAAGTGTATTTTACCAAAAAACAAATTTTATTTCTAAGTTTAGTTTTATACTATTAATCACAGTTTATGTAACAAAATGCGTTTTATCGGGAAGTTCGTGCTAAAGGTATCCTGGTCATACGTAATCAGGGGCGAACGGGGAGTACTTATTCTGTTTCCCGCTAAACGACCCCCTCGCCCAATAGCGCTGTCCAGTTACCTGCGCCGGGCAGGCCAACGGCGCTGCTTTCAGCGTATTTGCTTAGCTGCCTCCTACAGGGGCCGGCCTTCACTTCGTGCAGGCAGTCGCTCCTAACAGAAAAAGCACGCCCCGTGCGGCCCAAGTTGCGGATTAGCCTATTGCCACGAACGCGTTGCTCCTGTAACAAGAATGATGTACTTGCTGCTTATCACTGCGAAAATGACGGTTTGTACGGGCATCACTTAGGGCGGAGGTGGTGATGCTTTTCGCCGTGGAACGACTGTCCGAACGCAGTGAGGACTGGCCCACAAACGGCATAAACTAAACACTGATATGAACATACGCGCCGCCGGTCTTGCCCGGCGCATGTGCCT
>CADBYQ010000262.1 GCA_902798865.1 Pseudoselenomonas ruminantium
TGAAGCTGGCAAAAGAAGATATGATAATCCTTCATCCACTTCCAAGGGTAAATGAGATATCTCCATCTGTAGATGATGATCCAAGAGCTTGCTACTTCCGTCAGGTTAAGTATGGAAAGTTCGTGCGTATGGCCCTTATTACCAAGCTTCTTGAGTGGAAGGACGACCCTGCACACGACAACGTAGGCCGCGCCGGAATGGCAGGCAGCAACCTTCTTGCCGCCGATTCTGCAGAGCTGCCCGCAGGCGCCCGCTGCCCTAATCCCAAGTGCATCTGCAACAACGAAAACGCCCCCGCCCGCTTCCATAAAACGGACTCCGGCGCCATCCGCTGCTGCTACTGCGATGCACGTATAAAGTAGTCTATTCCAATAGTTTAGACAACAACTTTTCAGGAACGTCCCCGCAGATGCGGCGGACGTTTTCTTTTACGTATTCCAGGGACTCCTGCGGCGTAAGTGAAGACTTAAGGCTTACAGGCTTAAAGCCAGGGAAAGGGAAATCCAGATCCTGAAACAATGACTCCGGAGCGCAGAAAGAAGACCTCTGCCAGCCGGAATAGGTCAGATCCACCCCACGGTATACGCGGATTATATCGCCCGTCACAAGGCGCGTCTGCATCTGCAGCCGGGCCAGCAGATTATCAGCCGCAGCCTTCTTGATTCCAAGCAATTTACGAACCTCTGCCACACCGATGGAGCCATGCTCCGCCACATAGTCAAGTATGCGCTGCTGGTCTTCTGACGGGGCATATTTAGGCTGAGCACGGCGCCAGTTAAGCAGCTCCCGGTACACATCCACGGTGGCAAAAGCCGCCTTTCCGCCCCAAAGAAACTTACCGTAGGCAACATCCCCGCTCTGCACGCTATAAATCTTCCAGTCCCACGGGCCAAGGTTCTCTTCTGTGAACCAAAGGTCGTGCGGAGTATGCTCTTCTACAGAAAATCCGGCTATAGGATTTTCAAAAAAAGGTATGATGCGGTATTCCCGAATCAACTCAAGCATTGACTCCTGGTCCAGCACCCTGGGGCTGTACGTAAAATCCTGAATATTACGCTCAAAAGACATAGTATCACAAATATAAAAAGAAAAATAATCATAAAAAAGGAATAAAGTACCACTATTGCATATTGATTAAATGACCGACCATTTATAACTTTGTGGCCCAATTATTTAAAAGGATTCAATCAAACAATCAGATAATATGAAAAAGATCTCCTTATTTTTTGTTTCCCTTCTGGCCGTAATGTCTTGCGGCAGCAAGGTGTGCACAATTAAGGGCAGCTTTACTGACCCTGTTGATTCCGTAAGTCTGGTTAACACAACCGGAGATGTTATAGATAATTGTATTCTTGCCGATGGCTCCTTCACCCTGAAATGTGAAATAGATCCCAAAACCTTCGTCTGCGTGATGCGCGGCAACAGTGGAAGCCCCATCCCCCTTATACCGGACGTAAAAGAGATTAACCTATCCATAGAAGAAGGCAAACCCGTCATCAGCGGCAGTCCCCTGTCCACCGAACTGCAAGAGTTCCATAACTGGGTTATAGACGCTTTCATGGAAAACAATGCCAAGGCCTTGCCGCTTATCGATGCCGGCGATCAGGAAGCCGCCGACGCCCTTAGCGACAATATGCATAAAAAGATTGCAGCCCGCAGCAAAGAGGTTTATCTGAACCATAAGTCCGACGCCCTTGGCCTTCAGGCAATGTTTATTATGATGGAGGATATCGATGCCGATGAGTTCATCGCCTTGTACGAGCAGGCCGACAAATTCATCCAGTCCGATGGAAAAATCGGCGGCTACTACGAGCACCTTAAGGCCATCTCACTGAACGAGGTTGTTACCTATCTTGAAAACGGCGAGATCAAGAAAGAAGCCGGTACCTTCGAAGATTATGTCGGCAAAGGAAAATACGCCCTGGTAGATTTCTGGGCCTCATGGTGCGGCCCCTGCAGGGAAGAAACACCCAACGTTGTTGCTGCTTACGAGAAATACAAGGACAAAGGCCTGATTGTGATTGGCGTTCCCGTCAACGATAAAGTGGATGCAACCATCAAGGCGCTGGAAAGTCTTGGCATACATTATCCTCAGATTCTTGACCCCTCACAGCAACTTGCGGATAGATTCAGTATTTCTACCATACCGCATATCATCCTCTTTGGTCCTGACGGTACCATCGTAGCCGATAACCTTCGCGGCGCCGGCATCGCCACCGCCCTCCAAAAGAATCTTTAAAGGAAATCGTCGGGCTTTGCCCGACATGCTCCACAAATAAAGGTCCGACGTTTGTCGGACCTTTATTTGTGGAGCATAGGAGAATCGAACTCCTGACCTTTTGAATGCCATTCAAACGCTCTACCAACTGAGCTAATACCCCATCGGGACTGCAAAGTAAAGAAAAAAGATTCAGTTTTCCAAATAAGAGTAAGACCACAGCCCGGATTTTTGGTTTTTACCAGATTTTTAATAAATTTGAGAGATTTTTGCCAAAAGGCACAAAGCGTGTTTAAAACAAAATCTA
>CADBYQ010000263.1 GCA_902798865.1 Pseudoselenomonas ruminantium
AAATCTTTCCGCTGGCGGTCGCCGTAATCTATATTGCCCTGTTGGGCGGCGGCAGCGCTTGGCCATTGATGGGGCTTATCGTGGTCATTTGGGGCATCTTGGGCGGTATCAATGCCAATATCAATCAGTATTGGATGGCAAGTGCCGCTCCGGAAGCACCGGACTTTGCCAATGGCCTGTTCCTGACGGCGGCCAATATGGGCTGTGTGCTCGGAACTACGGTCAGCGGTCAGTTTATTGCTGCCTGGGGCATGCAGTATGTCGTGCTGGGCGGTCTGCTGTTCTGCCTGTTGGCGGCGTTGGTTTTTGGGGCACAATGTTACCACAGGCAGGTACATACATCGCTGATGGTTCAGTCTGAGCATTGAAGATGTTACTTTTTATGCCTGATGGGCATAGCAATATATTTTTTATAAGTATTGGTAATTACAAAGCGGAATCGCTATAATGAAATCAAACAAGAGGATAAAAGGTGTAAGTGAAGTAAAGGAGAATAGAAATGTTGAAGAAAATTGGCAAAAACAAGAAGATGGTTTTGGCTGCTTTGGTGGCAGGCGTGATGTCTTTTGGGATTATGGGGAGTGATGTGACGCTGGCAGCAACACCGGCTAAAACTTTAGCAACAGCTTCGCAGATGCAGCGTTCATCCATCAGCGAGCTTGACAATGACACCCGTGTATTCAAGATTGACAACTCCATTGAAGCCAAGAATGTGAAATTTGAAAACCGTTTTGGCTTTGAAGTGGCCGGTCATCTGTATCTGCCGAAAGACTTTGATGCCAGCAAGCAGTACAAGGCCGTAGTGATTACCGGGCCTTTTGGTGCGGTGAAGGAGCAGTCCTCCGGCCTGTATGCGCAGGAGTTTGCCAAGCATGGTTATGTGGCCGTAGCCTTTGATCCCTCCACCACCGGTGAGAGCAGTGGCAGCCGCCGCAATATGGGCTCCCCGGAAATCTTCACGGAAGACTACCATGCCGCTGTGGATTTCGTTTCCAATCTGAAATTCGTGAACCCGGATCAGGTCGGTGCCATGGGCATCTGTGGCTTGTCCGGCATGGCCATCACTGCAGCTGGCAGCGACAGCCGCATCAAGGCCGTGGCAACCTCGGCTATGTATGATATGAGTGAAAGCATCAGCGATCATTATAATGGCGCTTACTACACGTCGGAACAGCGGGAGATCGTGAAACAGCATCTGGCTAAGATGCGTAATGAAGAGGCCAGAACGGGCAAGGCCATCCGTGGTGCACATGAATTGGGCGTAGCCATCCGTGGTGCACATGAATTGGGCGTAGATTCCAAGGGCAATGTGGAAACCTTTGATACCATGTTCCCGGATAAACTGCCTGCCGATGCTAATCCCGTTATTCAGGATTTCTTTGGCTACTATGTAGGCCGTGCCTTTCATCCGCGGGCAATCAACTCCAACAAGCTGGCTTGGGATTCGGTGACGCCGTATGGCTTCTTCGATTTCAAACTCATGAGCAACATTGATGAACTGGGCAATACACCGGTCATGCTGATTACCGGCGATAAGGCACATTCTAAGTATTTCTCCGATAATGTCTATGCCGCCATCAAAGGGGAGAAAGAAGAAATCGTTGTTCCTGGTGCTACCCATGTAGACCTCTATGACCAGATGGACAAGATTCCCTTTGATAAACTGTTTGCCTTCTTTGATAAAAATCTGAAGTAATACTAAGATGCAGCCCTGCGAATGGTAAGACCTTGCAGGGCATTTTTTCATAGCACTTGACTTGGAGTGCACTTCAAGTGTTAAAGTAAAAGAGAAACATGTGTATGGAGGAGAGAATGATGAGCAAAAACGTAATAATCATATCCACAAGTCTTAGAAAAAACAGCAATTCCGAGGCTTTGGCCACGGCTTTTGCCGCAGGGGCCAGGGAGGCCGGACATGTGGTGGAGCAGATTACCCTGCGGGATAAGACTATAAATTTCTGCAAAGGCTGTCTGGCCTGCCAAAAGACCATGCAGTGTGTGATAAACGACGATGCCAATGCAATCACGGCTAAAATCGGTCAGGCGGATGTGGTCGTTCTGGCAACGCCGGTCTATTATTATGGTATGTGTGGCCAGTTAAAGACCTTGCTGGACCGGGCAAATCCGTTGTTCCCCTCGGATTATCGTTTCCGTGAAGTTTATCTGCTGGCTACGGCGGCAGAGGATGAAGCAGATACCGTAGCCGGAACCCGCGTCGGCGTGCAGGGCTGGGTAGAATGCTTTGACAAGGCAGAACTAAAAGAGACGCTTTTCTGTGGCGGGGTGACGGACACAGGCGATATTGCCGGCAATGCCGCACTGGAAAAAGCCCGGCAGGCTGGCAGTAATATTTGAAGCCAGCAAAATACTGTCTTGCTGCTGTATTTGCATAAGGAGAGAGGGCAATGCCAAATCGGAAAATCATAAGTGTAGTTATGTTGTCGATGCTGCTACTGCTATCCGGCTGTACAGGTGCGCAGGAGACTACTGCGGATACTGGCAGTAAGGTACAGGAGGCTGTCCCACAGGAAAATAAATCCGTGGCAGAACCAAAGAAGGAGCAGGCGATGAAACTCATCATTGATGATAAAGTTGTTCCCGTTACCTGGGAACAGAATGCTTCCACGGCGGCATTGCAGAAACTTTTGCCGTTGACCATCAAATTGTCGCCTTATGGTGGCTTTGAGCAGGTGGGCGCTATCGGTCAGAATATTGTCAGCGCAGATAAGCAGCTGACTACTCAATACGGTGATATGGTCCTCTATGCGGGTAATAAGCTGGTTATCTTTTATGGTTCCAATTCCTGGGCTTATACGCGGCTGGGACATATTGACTTGTCACAGCAGGAATTGACTGCTTTGCTGAATCGCGATGGCGTAACGGTGCAGCTTGTGGCCCAGTGAAAAACAGGATTTTTAGCAAAAAGGTAAGGAAAATGGAAGAATATAGAGAACAAACATTTGATGAAGAACGGGCACTGTATGGCAAGACCGGGGTGAAGCTCCTTAATTGCCGTTTTGACGGCCCTGCAGACGGGGAAAGTGCGCTGAAAGAAAGCCGCGATATTGAGGTGCAGGATTGCTTTTTCAATCTGCGCTATCCCTTCTGGCATGATGAGTCTGTGCAGATAAAAAAATCCGAACTCACGGAGCTTTGCCGTGCGGCTCTGTGGTATTCAACGGACATTCACATTGCCGATACGAAGCTGCATGGCATTAAGGCCCTGCGGGAATGTGTCGATGTGACCATAGAAAACTGTGATGTGATTTCGCCGGAATTTGGCTGGTCGGTCAAAAATATCCGCATGCAAAATACCAACGTGCAAAGCGAATATTTTATGCTGCGCAGTGAACAGCTGCATTTTGACCATGTCACGTTGCAGGGGAAGTATTCGTTCCAGTATATTGAGGACGCAGAATTTACTGACTGTGAGCTGAATACCAAAGATGCGTTTTGGCATGCCAAAAATGTGACCGTCCGCAACAGCGTGATTCGTGGGGAATATCTGGCCTGGTATTCGGAAAATCTGACGTTGGAGAATTGCACCATCATTGGCACACAGCCTTTCTGCTACTGCAAGGGGCTGAAACTCATCAATTGCCGCATGGTGGATACAGATTTGGCCTTTGAAAAATCCGAGGTCGAAGCAGAGGTTACGAGCGTAGTGGACAGCATCAAAAATCCGAAATCCGGCACGATTAAGGTGCCGGGGGTTAAGGAA
>CADBYQ010000264.1 GCA_902798865.1 Pseudoselenomonas ruminantium
GTTGTGGAGTTAGAGAGGAGAGCTTGTTTATGACAATGGCAGCCAGCCATGCGGCAAATAAGAAGTTACGGGATGCGATTTTTGGAGCAGCTGCAGCCTGCAGCAAGGCAGCAGAAAAATACGGCCAGGATAAGGTCGTCAATGCCACCATTGGCATGATGATGAAAGATGACGGGAGCCTGGCTGTTCTGCCTACGGTAGAAAAAGTCTATCGCAGTCTGACGGCAGAAGAACTGTTCCGCTATGCGCCCATTGCTGGTCTGCCGGCTTATCTTAAAGAAGTCGAAAAGCTGGTATTTGCGGATAACCGTCCGGATGGTTATGTGGCTGCCTGCGCTACGGCTGGCGGCACCGGCGCAATCCATCATGCCATTGCCAACTATGCCGAGCAGGGAACAAAGGTTCTGACTTCCGACTGGTTCTGGGGAACGTACAATGTAATCTGCAACGAGTGCGGCTGCAAATTGACGAATTTTGCGCTCTTTGATGAAGCCAACAATTTCAATATCGCTGCCTATGCGAATAAAGTGTCTGAGCTTTACAAGCAGCAGGACAGCCTGCTGGTTATCCTCAACACGCCGGCGCAGAATCCTACGGGCTTCAGCCTGACGGAAGATGATTGGGATCATGTGCTGGCCCTGGCCAAGAAATACGCAGCACAGGGTAAGAAAATGAGCATTCTGGTCGATATTGCCTATATTGACTTTGCCGGTGAGAAGAATGAGACCCGCCGCTTTATGAAAAAGTTCAGCAACTTGCCAGAAAATGTGCTCGTGATGTTTGCTTTCTCCATGTCCAAGGGCTATACGGCTTACGGCCAGCGCACAGGTGCCCTGGTAGCGGTTTCCTCCAGTGAACAGGTCATCACCGAGTTCCAGGATATCAACAAGTACACGAGCCGGGCTACCTGGTCCAATATCAACCGCGCAGCGATGACCACGCTGGTGCGGATTCAGCAGG
This sequence comes from Pseudoselenomonas ruminantium, assembly GCA_902798865.1. GTDB lineage: Bacteria > Bacillota > Negativicutes > Selenomonadales > Selenomonadaceae > Selenomonas_A > Selenomonas_A ruminantium_L. Next base: position 961 of record CADBYQ010000264.1, read on the forward strand.
ATGATACGCTGCGGACGCAGTACGAAACGGAGCGGGAGAATTACTATCAGACCATTAAAAAGCGTGCTGAAGTCTTTATGACTGAAGCCAAGGCCTGCAATCTGCCGGCTCTGCCCTACAAGGGCGGTTTCTTCCTGGCGGTTCCGGCAGCGGACCCACAGGCTGTATGCAACAAGCTCTATGATGATTTGATTTTTGCGGTACCGCTTAAAATGGGCGTGCGCGTGGCTGCCTGCTGTGTATCGGAAGAAAAGATGCACGGCGTAGCAGCAAAGGTTTTGAAAGCTATGCAGGCTGTAGAAAACTGGTAAAAGAATTTTTCCGGAAAAGGCTGTTCCTACTATTATTTAGAAGGGATAGTCTTTTTTCACGAATTTGAGAAAATTTGCGGTTGAACCGAGGGGCAAATGATGTTATAGTTAAATTGTGTGTATGTGATATTTCTTTCGGGAGGACGCAGAACAATATGTTTAAATTCAAAAAAAAGGACAGCGAGTTCTTTGACTTGTTCGTAGACAGCGCCAATTATTTCTATAAAGGAGCGCTGATGATGGACGAGGTTATGCTGGATTACAGCAAGGCCACGGACAAGGTCAAGGAAATCATGGATTTGGAACACGAAGCCGATAGAATCAATGATGCGATTATCGACAAGCTTAACCTGACCTTTATCACCCCAATTGACCGCGAAGACATCTATGCACTGGCCAACGGCCTTGATGATGGCGTGGATTACCTGCAGGGCACGCTCCAGCGCATTGTAATGTATCGTACGGGCAAAGCTATGGGCGGCGCTGTTAAGCTGACCAAGCTTTTGATTGAAGCTACGGAAGAAATCATCCGTGCGTTCTCGCTTTTGAAGGACATTCGGAAGAACCAGGCGCAGATTCTGGATGCAACGCATAAGATTGCCCAGCTTGAAAGTGAAGGAGACAGAGTCTACCGTCACGAGGTTGCCTATCTTTTCGACAAGGAAAAAGACCCCATTGAACTCATAAAATGGAAAGATATTCTGGAAAAACTGGAAGACACACTGGATCATTGCGAAAAACTGTCGGATATGATTCGGGGAGTGGTAATGAAGTATGCATGAGTTACAGCTTTTAATCTTTACGGTCATTGTACTGGCGCTGCTCTTTGACTTCATTAATGGGTTCCATGATACGGCAAATGCCATTGCTACTGCTGTATCCACCAGAGCCATTCATCCCAGCTATGCCATCATGATGGCAGCGGGGCTGAACTTTATCGGAGCCATGTACAGTACTGGCGTAGCCAAAACCATTGGTGCGGATATCGTAAGTTCCGCCCAAATGGTCGATGAGCATGTGTTGATTGCGGCACTAGCCGGTTCGATTATCTGGAACATTCTGACCTGGTGGTTTGCCGTTCCTTCCAGCTCGTCGCATGCGCTGGTCGGCGGGATTATCGGTGCAGTAATGGTTTCGGTCGGTGAACAGGGCTTGAACTTCTGGGGGATTGGCAAGATTGTTCTGTCCCTGATTGGTTCTCCGATCATTGCCATCTGCACCGGCTGCATTGTGATGCTCGTACTGTTCCGGGT
>CADBYQ010000265.1 GCA_902798865.1 Pseudoselenomonas ruminantium
TCTTTTCCACAACCTGTCCGGCATTGCCAGCCTTGCCCATATCCTGGCCGTTAACCTTCATTTCCACTGCTCCGGCATTACCGGCGGTGATAACCACCTTTTCCTTACCCTTCCAGGTTTCCGTCTTGCCCGATTCAATGGTTCCTTCATAAACCGTCTTGCCATCAGCCACGACCTGCGTCCAGCACTTGTCGGTGAACTTGGCCACGAGTTCTACCCCATCAACTTTCTTCGGAGCTTCCTGCGTCTTAGCCGGTTCCTTGACGGGCTGACTCTTAGTCGCGGGGGCCTTAGCTGTCTGCGTTACCGCCTTAGTCGTTGTCTTTGGAGCACTGCTGTCCTCCATGGCAAACAGATAATAGGCACCAGCGCCCACCAACAAAACAATCACGGCAATAAGCCAGTTGTTATGACGGCTGCTGGGTGTGGATACCTGTTCACGATACTCACTGCCCGTAGCCAGTTTTGCCTTGGCCTCCGCTTTGCTCTGTTCTTCCGCTTCAGCCAGCTGCTGTTTTGCTTCTTCAGCTGCGGCAACTTCTTCGGGATGATTTTCCTCCATAAACTGACGCACAACCGCATCTGCATCCATCTTCAAAAAATTGGCGTAGTTACGGATAAAGCCCTTGGCATATACCGTCCCCGGCAGCTGCCCGTACTCGCCCTTTTCAATCGCCTCTATATACAAAGCACGAATGCTCGTGCCTTTCGCTATATCCTGAATCGTTAAATTCTGTCGTTCACGCTCAGTGCGTAAATTGTCACCTATCATGTGAATAATTCCTCCCCCTATATCAAAGTGCTTACCCAAAAGCACTACCAAACAACATTATACATAAATATAATGCTTAATACAAATTTTTTTTGCCCGCCGCAAGCACAAAAACAGCCCTCCCCGCAGGGAAGGCTAATGTCAGCGTGCACAGCCAATATTCTCTTTGCCGTCATCATTGTCGAGCAGCGTTTGCAGGGTGATATTTTCGAGCACCTGGCTGATGCTGTCACAAACCTTCTCCCAAATGCCCCTGGTCACACAGGCACATGCCTTGTCACACATCTGCTCCGCCGCACCGGCTTCAGCCAACAGACAATCCACCACAGCAATCGGCCCTTCCACGGTGGTGATGATGGAACCGATGGTGATTTCCGCCGGACTTTTCGCCAGCATATAACCGCCCTGAGCGCCGCGGATGCTCTGCACAATCCCCGCCCGCCGCAAGGGAACCATAAGCTGTTCCAGATAGTTTTCGGACAGCCCCTGCCCCTGGGCTACACACTTTAACGAAACCGGCCCTTCACCATAACGCTGTGCCAGTTCATAAAGCGCCGTCACACTGTATCTGCCCTTGGTTGAGATTTTCATATAGCCACCTCAAAAATTCCGAGTAAATTACTAAGATTTATTCTTCCAATATAGCAGAAAAAAATCTCACTGTCAAAGACTATCACAGCGTATTTTAGACCATATCTTCCAAAATCCGGACGGCAGGTACCTGCTTCATTTTCCGTTGGGTACTGAGCTCCGTACCATCGGCTGCTTTCGGCACAGGCTGGGATTCATCCGGAACATCCTTTAGATGCGGCGGCTTGCGATAGCAGGTGTCGAGCTTGCCATCCACATACTCCTTTACCAGGATACTGCCATCCGGCAGCACATGACGGATAACTTCCGTAAATTCCTGCTGCGCCTTCAACTGGGAGATTTCCTGCTTTTTGGCATTCATCTTCTCCAAATCCTCAGTCAGATTCTCCAGCCGCTCCTGCACCAAGCCGGTAAACATATCCTTAAACACTCCCCCGCCCTGCGCTTTGGCTTTCTCCAAATTCGTAAAGCCGGCCATACTTTCGTCTATTCCTGTAACCTTCATGAAAAAGCCCCCTCTCTGTATGCTATATCGGCTTTAAGCATAATTTTCTTAAGCAGAAAAGGGGCTGTTTTCATTTTCTATTCATTTTTTACCAAGGTTGTGGCGTCATGGGGGTGATTACGCCAAAGGTATAACCTTTTTCCCGCAGGACGCGGATGATTTCCGGCAGGGCCTTGACGGTTTCTTCATGGCCTGCCGAGCTATGCATCAGGATGATGGCACTGTTCATCACGGCCTGGCCGGAAATATTGTCAATGAAATCCTGCGCTACCGGATGATTGGGAGCAGCATCGGCAGAGCTTACATTCCAGTCATGTTCCACATAACCATTGGCCGTAATAATATTTTCGTAAGCGGAAGTAAAGTTGCCCATGCGGCCGCTGGGCGCGCGGGTAATCAGCGGGCGCAGGCCCAGCAGTTCATAGATGGCATCGTCAGCCTGCTCCATTTCCGCCAGATAACTTTCAGCAGAAGCATAAAGGCGTTTGTAGTCATGGTCATAGCTGTGATTCCCCAGAGCGTGGCCTTCATCAAAGATACGCTTGGTCGTTTCCGGATAAGCCTTGACGTTTTTGCCCAGCACATAGAAGGTGGCTTTTACCCCTTCCTGCTTTAAGATATCCAGCACTGCTGCGTAAGGCGCAATCTTGGGCAGCGCAGTGGGCAGGCCTTTGGCCCGGCGCTGAGCCAGCGTGTAACGGTCGTAAACTGGCGTTTCGGCGTTGTCCAGAGCAAGGTTGCTGAAATCATCAGCAGCAGTAATATAAGCCGGAGTCTTTTCTTCTACAGGCGCGGCTTCTTCGGCAGGTGCAGCCGGCTCACTAGAACTTCCCTGCTGGCTGCAGCCGCTAAAAAACAAACAAGCAAGGCAGAGAACTGCCCCGCAAAATTTTATAGATGGAACAAACATCCGTTAATCAATCTCCCTCCGATAATGTGATGTTATGCGAATTGAAACGAAAACTTTCTTCCCGGCGTAATGTATTTCAACATAAAGAGTTCACATTCTGTTACTCTGCCTACAACATTAACCCGCATATCGGCAGGCTGGGATTTTTTGATGATTTCGAGTTCGCCCATATAGCGCAGGTAATCCTTGTTGTCAATGGTGATGGCGCCACGCCGCCGCTCTTTGTTGTTCTCCGGCTCCACTATGTCCTTCAACAAGCTCCGGCTCTCCTGGGCACGGATAGCATCGCGGGCTTCATCTTCGCGGGCCGTGAAGGTATGGCGCAGAAGTTCCTGCTGAACCACATCATCCGTAAAGAGCTGCACGCGCAGAACCACCTCATCACCAGGCAATTTTCCCACGGTTTTGAGTTCATCCGGCATTGGCAGACTGTCGCTTAAAAATACGGAATCAATCCCCATGGCCACCATATGTCTTGCCGCTCTGTCCGTATGCCACAGGCGGTGCGTTTCCAGAGTCGGCAGCCCCTCAAAGAGCGGTCCCCGCTGTTTTCCCTGACT
>CADBYQ010000266.1 GCA_902798865.1 Pseudoselenomonas ruminantium
CAAAAACTAAAATGGGGAAGCGGCATAAAGATAATCGGAGAAAACATTGATTTACAAAAAATGATGATTTATAAAATGTAGTAGCATATTTTGTAAAATCGCTGTATAATAAGTAACGGACGTTCAAGAAAGAAATTAGGTGTAACAAGAAATGGCAAAAAAGAAAAAAGAAGCAAAGACCAACGCAGCGCGTATTTTGGACACATTAGGGATAAGCTATGAGCTCAAAACCTATGAGGTGGATGAAAGCGACCTTTCCGCTGTGCATGTGGCTGAATCAGTGGGCATGCCCATTGAAATGGTGTATAAGACGCTCGTGTGCCGCGGCGATAAGAATGGTGTTTTGATGGCCGTGATTCCGGGCGGCGGTGAGCTGGACTTGAAGGCACTGGCTGCGGCTTCGGGCAACAAGCGGGTGGAAATGGTGCACTTGAAGGAGGTCTTTGGTCTTACGGGATATATCCGTGGCGGCTGTTCTCCTTTGGGCGCCAAGAAGGATTATCCCGTGTATCTGGATGCCAGCGCCGAGCAGCAGGAGGTAATTGCCATCAGTGCGGGCAAGCGTGGTGAGCAGATCATCCTGAAACCTGCGGATTTAATCATAGCGGCTAAGGCAACGGTAGCGGCGGTCAGCAGATAAGATTTGTTGGATTATCGATTAGGAAAGAGGCGGTTTATTTGAAATACAGCAGCACTCGTGGAGACAGCGTACAGGTAACGGCGGCAGAAGCGATTATAAAAGGGCTGGCAGCAGACAGCGGTCTGTTCGTGCCGGATGAGCTTCCAAAAATTTCCCCGTCATTTATTGAAGAATTAGTCCCCCTTTCCTATGAGGAACGGGCGGTAAAGGTTTTGCGCCTGTTTTTGACCGACTATACCGACGAAGAACTCAAAACCTGCGTGGAAAATGCTTATGGCAAGGGCAAATTTGACTGTGCAGGCCGTGCGCCGGTGACGGACTTAGGTGCTATGCAGGTGCTTGAACTTTGGCATGGTCCGACCAGCGCCTTTAAGGATATGGCCCTGCAGCTCCTGCCGCAGCTGATGAGTACAGCACTAAAAAAGACCGGCGAACAGGACAACGTGCTGATTCTTGTCGCAACTTCCGGTGATACGGGCAAGGCCGCCTTGGAAGGGTTCCGCGATGTAGACCAGATTTCCATTATGGTCTTCTATCCTGAGGGCGGTGTCAGCCGTATTCAGCAGCTGCAAATGCTGACGCAGGAAGGGAAAAATGTCAATGTCACGGCTGTGCGGGGCAATTTTGACGATGCGCAGAGCGGGGTTAAGGTAATCTTTGCGGATCAGGTCTTTAATGAAGAACTGGCCAAGAAAGGCGTGAAGCTGTCCTCGGCGAATTCCATAAACTGGGGGCGTCTTGTGCCGCAGATTGTCTACTACTTCAGCGCCTATGCAGATTTGTGCAAGGCTGGCCGCATCAAGGCAGGGGAGAAGATTAACTTCACTGTGCCAACCGGTAACTTCGGCAATATTTTGGCGGGTTTCTACGCCAAGCAGATGGGGTTGCCTGTCCATAAGCTGATTTGCGCTTCCAATGCCAACAATGTGCTGACGGATTTCCTGCAGACAGGCCGTTATGACCGAAACCGTGCGTTCTATAAGACCATCACGCCGTCTATGGATATTTTGATTTCCAGCAATCTGGAACGCCTTCTTTACCATGTGACCGGGAATAAGGCGCAGGTGGCAGGCTGGATGGCTGAACTGAACAACTCCGGCAGCTACGAGGTGGATGTAAAGACGCGCGGTATCATCAAGGAAACGTTCTGGGCCGATTGGGTGGATGATGCTGCAACGAAAAAATGCATTCAGCAGGTATATATGAAGCATAAGTATGTGCTGGATACCCATACGGCTGTGGCTTATCAGGTGGCAGAAAACTATCGTCATGCAACCCATGACGAACATGTGATGGTGGTGGCCTCGACCGCCAGCCCCTATAAATTCAACGGCAGTGTACTGGACGCGTTGCAGGCAGAAACTGCTGGCCTGGACGAGTTTGCCCTATTGGATAAGTTACAGGAACTAAACGATAATCCGATTCCTTCCGGCTTGGCGGCGCTTAAAACCAAGGAAGTACTGCATAAAGGCATATGCGATAAAGATAAGATGAATGAAGCTGTAATGAACTTTATTGCCCGTTGATTCATCGGCAAACACTCCTTAACAATAATTAGTTATGGAGTGTTTGTTTTTGCTTAAATATTTATGTCAAATAATTTCGATAAATGATATTTTTGTAATTTAAACAAAAAATAGTTGACATTTATGAAAAAATAAGCTAATATAATACGCGTGGTGAGAAGTCAAAAAGTGAAAAGCTTCTCAAACTGCAAAAAAGTATCTTTTTTACGAAAGAGGTTGAATGTAAAATGGCAAACATCGATCTTAGCCAGTATGGCATCACTGGTACGACTGAAATTCTCCACAATCCGTCTTACAAGACGCTTTTTGAAGAAGAGACTAAAGAAGGTTTGACGGG
>CADBYQ010000267.1 GCA_902798865.1 Pseudoselenomonas ruminantium
GGACGCTGAATGGGAAAGGAACCGCAGAGGCATGAGGGGCTTTGGCAGGCAGTGAAGGCGTTTTCCGTTCTGTCAGGTCTGGGAATCTATCTCGTTGTGGTTGTGGGAATCTGCCTGTATATTGGCATGATGGTGGATGAACACCTGGGAACTTCTCCCTATGGCAGGCTGGTGGGCATCCTGCTTGGATTCCCGGTTGCTATCTATACCCTTTATCGACGATTGAAAGATTTATGATTGTTGTCCATGGATAAAATAAGGGATTGCCTTTCCCATCTTGGATGGATAGGCAATCCCTTCTTGTCATGGCATCAGTTGTTTTTTCCAGTATTCCAGGTCAGGGGCGTTGAGGGGAAGGTCGATGACCTGCCCGTTGTCGTAGTAGAAGCGGAAGCGCACCTCGTCCGCCTTGCGTATGGCGGGGAGGCTGGAGCGGGGCAGTTCGACGAAGAGTTTGTTTTCGTTCTGCCAGGCATGGTCGCGGCTGTCATGCGGAGGCGGGGTTTGTTTGGTGGCGGCCTTCATTTCCCAGGCATCCCCATCGGTGTAGAGTACGGCTTCGTTTTTGAGCTTGGCGTTGTCGTAGCGCCAGTCCCAGATGGTCAGCACGGCTCCTTCAAGTTTTCCCTGCGCCGTATGTGACGTTTGGAAATCAATGCGGCAGTAGGCTGACAAACTCTCGGCTGTGCGGTGGTCGATATGCCAGGTGTAGGACAGGCCGAAGATGCCGATAATCATCAGCAGCAGGCCGATGGCGATGAAAATTTTTTTTATCATTAATGAAATCCCCTCTGTTCGTGAATTTTACGAATTTACATCAACAGTATAACATATTCGACTTTTCCCTTGCAATTTCAGCGGGATGTGAGAAAATAGAAGTACTGATTATATTAGGAAAAATAAAAATACCACAAGGGGGCATTTTTATGAAGATAAAACTGTTGGCTACGGACTTGGACGGTACGTTGCTGCGCGGCGGTAAGCCGGTTTCGGCAGGCAATATTGCGGCGGCTCAGGCAGCGGCGAAAGCCGGTACGATTGTGACTATTGCTACGGGGCGCATGTATCGGGCGGCTTTGCCGGTTGCCGAAGCCTTGGGGCTGGATGTGCCCATTATCACCTATAATGGCGCGCTCATTAAGTCCACGTCCGGCAAGGTTTACTATGAACAATATTTAGATGAAGAAATTTGTCGTCGAATTACGGATTTTGCGGCAGCGCGGGGCTGGTATCTGCAGACTTACAGCGGTGACGGGCTTTACTACTCGGATTATGGTGAATTTTCCAGACGCTATGAGCACAGTCAGAAGGTAATCGGTGAAGATATCGGTTATGAGGGCATGCGTAATAAAGTCAGCAAGATGTACAAGATGTTGATTATCACGCCTGACCCGGCTGTGACCAAAGACTGGATGGCGCAGCTTACCGCTGAATTTGGCGACAGCGTGACCTTAACGCAGTCTTCGGCGGATTTCATTGAGATTATCAGTCCGGGCGTGTCCAAGGCGTCAGCTCTCGTGAAATTGGCGGAAATTCTGGATATAGACATCAGCGAAACAATGGCGATTGGCGATGCCAACAATGACCTGCCCATGTTAAAGGCCGCAGGGTTCAGTGTGGCGATGGGCAATGCCACGGATGATGTTAAGGCTATAGCGGATGCCGTAACCGGGAATTGTGATGATGATGGCTGGGCACAGGCTATTTACAAATATGTTTTGAAGCAGGAATGAAGGCAGGTGAGCGTAATGGAAAAAGAAACAACAGAAGTTTTGGAACAGCCCAAAGAAGATAAATTTCGCTTGGTTATAGTTACGGGCATGAGCGGCGGCGGCAAGACGCAGGCCTGCCGCTATATGGAAGATTTGGGGTACTTTGTGGTGGATAATCTGCCGCCGGTATTTATTCCCAAGTTTGTGGAACTTTGCAAGCATGCCGGTGACCATGTGGGCAAGGTCGTGCTGGTGGTGGATACCCGCAGCCGGGAGTTCTTTGACACCTTTATTCATGTGCTCGATGATATGGATAAGGATGATGTACCTTATGAAATGCTCTTTATGGATGCATCTGACCCGGTGATTATCCGCCGTTACAAGGAAACCCGCCGCCGCCATCCCATGGAGAAAGGGCGCTACAGCCTGGCGGAAAGTGTTTCCCTGGAACGTAACCTTATGGCTGATGTGAAGAGCCGCGCTACCAATATTATTGATACATCACGTTATTCCAATTCGCTGCTGAAAGAAGAAATAGGCCGTTTGTTCGGGGATGAGAATTCGGCTCCGGGCATGCTGATTGTGGTACAGTCTTTCGGGTTTAAATACGGTCTGCCTCTGGACAGTGACCTGGTTCTGGATGCCCGGTTCCTGCCCAATCCGTTCTATGAAGCGGACTTAAAAAAGCTGACCGGCAACGATCAGCCGGTTCAGGACTTTTTAAACAAGTTCCCGCAGACTTATGAATTTATTAAAATGGAATGCGAGATGCTGAA
>CADBYQ010000268.1 GCA_902798865.1 Pseudoselenomonas ruminantium
CCTTCGCTGAGACAGGCTTGTCAAACGCTACGGAAAGGTATCACCGGCCACCGGGCTTTTTGCGTACTCTTTACATATTTTTGCACACTCTTTTGTGGGCTTTATGTTCCTTTTGTTATTTGCTTATTCGCGCTTATTTGCTGGCTATAATAGCAAACAGCGGGAGGGTATCAAACTGCATATTCTTATCGGTGCGGACTCGGGGGGCGATTTCTTCTTCTACAGTCACCTGCATGCCCAAATCTTGCAGGAACTGAGCGTCCCACTGCGGGCGGCGATGGGTGCTGATGCGCAGTTCGTCCTTTATATCGTTGCACTCCGTAACCAGCTCCTGCCGGATATTGGCGTGAACATCGGCCTGGTCTTCCTTGCGGGAGAAGGTCACAAGGCCATAGTCGGAATCGAAATTCAAGAGCTTGCCGCCTTTTTTCAGCACCCGCTGCCACTCACGATAGGCCTGCATAACATCCGGCAGAGTCCAGGTGAGGTTACGGCTGATGACCACATCGAAGGTTTCATCGACAAAAGCCAGTTCCTGCGCATTCATCTTGCGAAATTCCGCTGAGCAACCGGCAGCCAGAACATTTTGCTTGGCCTGATGGAGCATATCACCGGACATATCAATCCCTGTTACCTTATGCCCAAGCTGCGCGAGCAAAATGGCAAAGAAGCCTGCACCTGTACCAATATCCAGTATCTTCAAGGGTGCAGCGGCAGGCAGTTTCTCCTGCAGATATGCCTGCCAGGCAGCCGCACAAGGGCCACTCAGTTCCTTTTGGCGCAGCTTGCTGAAATCACGGCTGCGCTCGTCCCAATAGGCTTCTATCTGTGCATTCAGCTGATGTTCCTGTTCATACGCTGACAACTTAGGTTGTACATTATGTTTCATCATCATTCACCTGTCCCATTTCCAATATCTATACAATAGTTTATCCCCTTTTCCCAAAAAAATTAAGCCCCCCAGGGGGTTCAAAATCCCTGAGAGGCTTATCCTTTTTATCTTATATTAACTTGATGAACCAAGAAAACGTATTCACCAGCCAGGAGCCCATACTAAAGCCACTGTTTACCCCCTCGGTGAGCAAAGGTACCTGATCCACTTCCTGTCCGTTATACAGGATTTCAATCTTCCCCACTTGCGCCCCCGCCTTTAACGGTGCGGACACAACCTTGGGCACATCATAGGCCAGCGAATACTTGCTCTTATCCTCACCATTAATCAGCGGGTATTCGATATCCCGTTCGGGATAAAGTTGGGCAGATGCCTGTACACCATTCGCGACCCATACCTTGCGCGGGGTCCTGTCCTTGGAGAGCGCTTTTGTCATCTTCACATGGTCGAAGCCATAATCCAAAAGCTTTTCTGCATCCTTAAAGCGGTCATCCGGCGTAGGTGTCTTCATCAGCACGACAATGAGTTCCACGCCATGACGACGGGCACCGGCTGCCAGGCAGCCACCGGCTGCATTGGTCCAGCCGGTCTTGATACCGGTCATGCCCTCGTACTTGCCCAACAGCTTATTGGTATTATGTGCCTTGAAGGTCTTGCTTCCCGGAGAGGTCCAGTAAATCGTCCGCTGTTCCTGCCCGACAATCTTGCGAAAATCCGGATTTTTCATGGCATAACAGGCCAATTTTGCCATATCCCTAGCCGTGGAATAATGGCCCTCTGCTGTCAGGCCGTTGGGATTGACAAAATGCGTATCCTGCATGCCCAGTTTCTCAGCCTTGTCGTTCATTATCTTGGCAAAGGCGGATACACTGCCAGCCATCGCCTCACCGAGCGCCACGGCTGCACCGTTGTCGGATTCCATAAGCATACCGTTCAGCAATTCATCCGTGCGGATGGTCTCGCCCGGCAGTACACCGACAGGCGAGGATTCCGTATAGGCAGCCTCCGGCGACATGAGAATCTGCGAGCGCATATTCATCTGTTCCAGTGCCAGTATACCGGTCATCATCTTAGTCATGCTGGCAGGATACAGGCGTTCATCGGCATTTTTCTCCCAAACCACACGCCCCGTCGAAGCCTCCACGACAATCGCCGCCTGCGCCGTAATCTCCGGTTCGCCGCCTTCTCCCGCCGCGATGGGCAGCTGTATCGTGAGCAGGCAGGCCACCATGAACAGCGACGCTATCTTATGCCAGAATTTCACTATATCAATCTCCCTTATCACTAAAAAAGCAAAATAAAATAAGGCTCTCCTTTTGGAAAGCCTTATTAGTATACCACGTTATCGGATTTTGTGCATGAATTTTTTACCAACTATCCGATTATTATTCTACAGTTTACATGCGATTCCTGCAACAAAAAACCTTCCCCCGCAGGGGAAGGCTTCATTGACTAGTCATTCTTACTTCAGCAGGCCATGATTGCGCAGCGCAGCTTCGAGCTGGCGCTCATGCTCCGGCTCCATCTCACAGAGCGGCATGCGCAGCGGACCGGCATTGTAACCGAGCTTGCGCATAGCAACCTTGAC
>CADBYQ010000269.1 GCA_902798865.1 Pseudoselenomonas ruminantium
TGACATGACCGATCTTATGCAGTTTAATCATGTGCGGACGTTATGGAATTTCCTGAACGATGATGGTTCCGGCAGTAATGGTACGGGGATGTTTATCGAACCCATCCTGAAGGGTGAGCCGGTGATGAGAGGCGACATGGAGGAGGCTTTGGAAAAGCGCTTTCAGCGGCAGATTATTAACAAGCAGCTGGACAATATCTTTACGGCGGCAAATATCAAAATCCTGGAAAATGTTTCGCTGGATTTTACCGTTACCACGGACTGCAAAATCCACGTTACCGGGGATGCAGATGCTTCGCTGCTGCAGCGGGTTGAAAACGTCCTCAACCGCACCCCGGGCAATGGCCGCGCCCTGTCGGAGCACATTCGGGAAATGACCTATTGCAGCTGCATGAAGACCACGGAAGCGGACAAGGAGGCCTTGAAGACCTGGGCCCAGGATGGCCACAAGATACGCTATGAAAATGGCTCCCTCTACGATTACAGCCACTACCAGTATGGGGACGGTCAGACACAATGGCTGGAAGACTGGGAGGCCAATCTGCGCAAGATAGGCGATGACGAGGAAGACTTTGCCACGCCCAGCTGGATGAATGCCGAGAAGCTAAAAGAATCTGTGTGGCCACAGATGTTACTGAAAAAATCCCGGGAAACGCTCGATAATATGCTGCGGGATGACTTCTTGACCAACTGGGCCAGTGAAATGGGCAATCAGAATATCGACATTACTCACATGAATTTACGCTTTGACTTTTCCTCCCGGCGCGGCGGCTGGTTTGTCCTTGGCCAGGAGGGAACACCGGCCAGCGCCATCATGGAAAAGACCCTAAATCAGGAGGACATCCGCCGAAAACTCCTGCGCAATGTGATTGCCTCCATGAACCCTGCGCGGCTGCAGCATAAACTGCAGGCCTATTTCCGCCCCATGACCCTGCGGGAAATCGAAGGGGTGCTGCAAATTGCGGACAAGTATACCGCCAAGGAAGCCAAACTGATGAATGTGCCTGCCCTAAAGACGCTGTATCAGGCCGCCTATGAAATGAGCAATGTGGTAGCTGGCAATGTCGGTGTGGCAGGAGAAGTCGAGGCTTATCTGTATAAGCGTATAGAGAAAGGCTGGGCCCCCTGTTCCGACTTTACTGTCAGCGTCGAATACCGCAATGGCCATATCTATGACTTAGGCCAGGAAGAACAATACGGCTGGGGCGAAACCGAATGGATAGAACGGGTATATTGCCATAAAGAAGCATAGGGCAAAAAGGCGGGGGCTGTCCGTCAAATTGACTGGTCAGCCCCCGCAGTTTATGTGCCATGACCTCATAGCCATCGGTGGTTTATTGAAGAATACTGGCTAAATCCGGGTTTTCTTTGAGGTATTCCCGCATGATATTTCCCCAGTCATAGCCCAAGGCGCTGTTGTGTTTTTCTTCATTGTTTTTTTCGATGATATAGCCGGACTCGGTTTCCCCGTATGTCGGTTTTTCCGGCAAAGCGTCTTCATTCAGGATATGACGGATATTCAAATCATGCTTATAGGCTTTTAGGCCATCATTGAGGGAAGATTTCCGCTGAACTTCGCCAACGGATTGAGTTTTATGGTCTTTCCCTTCCTGACCGCCCAGCATCTGATCAATAATGGAAAGTTCTTCTGCCTGCCGCTGCATTTCCTGCATATAACTGTATACGGCCATTTTTTGCGTGAAATACTTATTGGCTTTATTGTCCTGACGCTGATAAAAATCGATGTCCATACCCCGCTGGTCTACATAAAGCGCCCATGCATCACGGATGCCACTTTCAAACCCCTCACTGTCCCAAGCAATGTCTTTCCCCGCTTTGACCTGTTCCACCATATTACGGATTTCTCTGACAAGAGAATTTTTGTGTTCAGGGTCTACTTTATCCAGTCGTTCCAAAACGCCATTCAGGTATTTATCATGATTATTTTCCAAGGCGTTGCTTTGTTTATGGCCATAGGCGTTCAAGGCTTTCGCCAAAGACTCGAAATTCATTAAAGTTTCCCCGCCATATTCATCGGTAGCAGTTTCGGTTAATATTTCGTTAATTCGTCCTTCAATGGAAACCATATTATCGGCAAGGGAAAAGACTTCCTCGTAATTATCATTGTTGAAGGAAAACATGGGCGTTCCACTTGCTACGCCGACGCTGATATTCAAATCACCAAAATCCGTTACAAATTCAATTTTATCGCTGTCACCGGCCATGCGGTGAGTTATTTCCAGATTGTTGGCTTTATCTTTTTGCTGGAGGACATAGCCTTCGTCGCTGATTTCCACACCATACGCGGCGGCAAAGGAATTTTCCTCCTTTTTGTCCGGCTCCTGTCCCAGCTTTTTGGTCAGCTCCTCCACAGCCTTCTGGTTAAGGTTCTCCGGCTTGACTGCACTGCTTACCAAGCCGTTTTCGCCCTGCTGTCCCTTTTTCAGCC
>CADBYQ010000270.1 GCA_902798865.1 Pseudoselenomonas ruminantium
GTGCCAATATCCACAAACGCCGCCTGCATCCCCGGCAGGACATTCTGCACCTGCCCCTTGTAGATATTACCCACAAGATGCGAATGCGTAGCACGCTCCACCTCGATAGAAGACAACTTTCCATCTTCAAGAATCGCCAATTTGGTTTCTTCAGGCACCACAGTTACTAAAATAGATTTCATCCATTCACCTCCCCTACTCAACGTATTTCCACCTCATCCGCCCCCAAAAATGGGAGAAGTAGTTTGCTTTTCTTTAACCACGAATAAGATAATATGCTATATCGTTACCCAGCGCTCAAGGATGAGCGCAGGTGGCCGTAAATCCCCGGACGGGATTTCAGGCCACGTTTTCTTTTGGGTACTTTTCTTTGCGCCAAAGAAAAGTACCGCGCACTAACTACACAAGTTCCACGAGCCTTTTCCCGTCAGCCAGCATCGCCGTCCGACAGATTTTCGCCTCAGCTACCTTCGCAGGCATCGCGAATTGCTCAACAAGTGCCCCGATTACCTCAATCGGCTTCACGCTGCCGCTGTCCGTAATCGCAATATCGATATCCAGAACCAGCATATCGCCTTCAGCAGAAACTTCCACCGGCTTTTTCATATAAGCCTTGAGTTCAATATCCCGTTTCTTCTTCGGCGTAACACGCTGAAACTGAACTTCATCAGCTTCATTGTACTTCTTCACCGCCATGCGCGCAAGCGCCAATTCTCCCGTAAGCGGCATAACGGCACGATACCGTGCTTCCGTAGCCTGGGCCATCATGGCCTTCTGCTTGGTCTTTACTTCCCGCAGTTCCTTGAGTTCAATGCCCGGTGGCAGCTGGGCTTTTAATTTATCAAAGACCTCCGGCTGACAGACTGGCTTTAAGAGTTCAAACTCCATATATTCCGCCTGACTCGTTACGCCCAAGGACAAGGCTGACGCAAAGGCGACCTTCATATGGTGGTTGAAGCCCTCGGAATACGCCATTGGCAAACCGGAACGCTTGAAGGCACGAATGAAGATATTGGCATAATCCAGATGGGACACATAGCGCAAATCTTCGCCCTTGGTGATTTCCGCGCGGTATTTATAGAGCGTGCGCGGACGACCGGAATCCTTGGGGTCACGATGGATTTTTGCGGGCAGTTCCGGCGACTGATAATTACGCGCTGCTTCTTCTTTGGCATAGTCCATCACATGAACGCCGAGGTTCGGGCAGATACCACAGGCCGAGCACTTGCCCCGGCGGCAGTCTTCGGTGAGGGCCGCCTGCATGGCCTTATGCCACTCACGCAGCAGGAACTCCGTATTGACGCCCGGCGAGGTAATCGCCCAAGGCAGGGCCTCATTAAAGTTACGGGTGCGCTGACTGTAATACGTCCCATCAATGCCGCATTTTTCCATCGCTTTGAGCCACGTTTCATGCTGGTACAAATCCGTCCAACCGTCGAATTTGGCCCCATCCTGCCATGCCTGATAGAGAACCTTTGAAAGACGACGGTCGCCGCGGGCAAAGACGCCTTCGATTACGGACAAGCGGGCATCGTGATAGTTAAAGGTAATCGCCCGGTCGGTGATATGCTCCTTCAGAAGTTCCTGACGGCGCTGGAATTCTTCAATGGGCAGCTGGCCAAACCACTGGAACGGCGTATAGGGTTTCGGCACAAAGCAGGAAACGGATACCGTGACCTTGACGCCCCGCTTGCCCTTGATTTCCGTATAGAGGTCAACGACTTTTTTCGCGAGTTTGGCAATGCCGATAACATCTTCATCGGTTTCCGTCGGCAGGCCCATCATAAAGTAGAGCTTAACCTGTTTCCAGCCCTGCTTGAAAGCCGAAGCGCAGGCATTCATGAGGTTTTCTTCCGTAACGCCCTTGTTGATGACGTCGCGCAGACGCTGCGTGCCCGCCTCGGGCGCAAAGGTCAGACCGGACTTTCTGACCTGCTGCATCTTATGCGCCAAATCAATCGAGAAGCTGTCAATGCGCAGGGACGGCAGCGAGAAGCTCACTTCCTCGTCCTTAAAACCGAGCATCAAATCATCCACCAGGCGGCCCAGGCAGGAATAATCTGCCGAGGACAGCGAGGTCAGACTCATTTCATTGTAGCCCGTGCTGTCCACCAGGTTTCTGGCCATCTTTTTGAGCTTTTCTTCCGTGCGTTCGCGTGCCGGACGATAGCAGATACCTGCCTGACAGAAACGGCAGCCACGGGAACAGCCACGGAACAGTTCGAGCATGGCGCGGTTATGGACGATATCCATAGAGGGTACCAAAGGATGCTCTACGCTCATTGCCTCATCCATATTCTTGCAGACCCGCTTATAGATAAGGGTCTTCGCGTTTTCATGCAGTGGTTCGAGCTTTTCATAGTCGCCATCTGCCGTATATTTCGGCTCGTAGAAGGACGGCACATAGATGCC
>CADBYQ010000271.1 GCA_902798865.1 Pseudoselenomonas ruminantium
CGCATTGCGGCAGCCTTTTTGTCATGCCACAAAATCACTTCATAGAAATTTACTCCATTACGAAATTTATGCTTGACTTTTTATTTGCAGGCTCAAAAATAAAGGCCCTCCCCTGCGGGAAGGCCTGCTTGTCAATCAAACGTATAAGTTGCCAGAACTTCGTCCGTATCAATATCATAAATCGAAATCGTCTTTTTGTCCAGCACCGCAAAGGTATTGCGCTTGTCTTCCCGCTTGGAAAGAGCCGCCGAACCCGGATTCAAAAAGACGGTATTGCCCCGCTTTTCGAGCACCGTGGTATGGATATGACCGCTGATAAAGAGGTCGGCCTTCAAGTGTGCCGCCAGTTTATCCTTCTCAGCATCCGTCATCACGGCATCGCCATGCGTGACAATAATGCGCAGCCCCTCGGCCACCACATAGGCATAAGGCGCTTCAATGGGCAGTTCCAGGCAGCTGGCATCTACGGAAGAATCGCAGTTGCCCTTGGCAATGATGACCGGCACCGGGCAGTTGTTGATTTTTTCCACAAGGCCGGCCGGATTATAATCTGCCTTCATCGGATTGCGCGGCCCGTGATAGAGCACATCCCCGGCATGAAGAATCATATCCGCATCATGGAACTGCTTGTCAAAAGCTGTCTGCCATGCGCCCTCATGGCCATGCGTATCGCTGATAATGCCAATTTTCATTTGCTTTCAGCCCTCCTAAATACACTTAGCCGATTTTCTTCAGCAGGTTTGCCATTTCCATAGCGGCCATAGCAGCATCCGTACCCTTGTTGCCGGCCTTCGTGCCTGCGCGTTCCACAGCCTGCTCGATGTTTTCCGTAGTCACCACGCCGAAGATAGTCGGTACGCCCGTCTGCATGCCAACCTGGGCAACGCCCTTGGAAACCTCGTTGCAGACATAGTCATAGTGGGTCGTCGAACCACGGATAACAGCGCCCAGCGCGATAACGGCATCATACTTGCCGGATTCAGCCATCTTCTTGGCTACCACGGGAATCTCAAATGCCCCCGGAACCCAGGCCACATCAATATCTTCGTCCTTAGCTTCATGGCGATGCAGGGCATCCAACGCGCCGCCCAAGAGCTTGCTCGTGATGAATTCGTTAAAGCGGGCTACTACGATACCCACTTTCATATCTTTTGCGGTAATAAAACCTTTAATAACATTAGCCATTGTCTATTCCTCCCAAAATCATAAATTATTTTAAGGTGTCATCATTTAAGAGATGGCCCATCTTCGTCTTTTTGATGGTCAGATACTTCTTGTCGAACTTGTTGGCATGAATCATCAGCGGTACGCGTTCCGTGATGGTCAGGCCATAGCCTTCAAGTCCTGCACGCTTAGCCGGATTGTTGGTCATCAGGCGAATGCTCGTCAGGCCCAAATCCGCAAGAATCTGTGCGCCGATACCATAATCGCGCAGGTCGGGGGCAAAGCCCAGTTCCACATTGGCCTCTACCGTATCGCGGCCATTGTCCTGCAGGGCATAGGCGCGCATCTTGTTGGCCAGGCCAATGCCGCGGCCTTCCTGGCGCATATAGAGCACTACACCTTCGCCAGCCGCTTCGATTTTCTTGAGTGCCGCCTGCAGCTGGTCACCGCAGTCACAGCGCAGGGAGCCAAGGGCATCACCCGTCAGACATTCGGAATGTACACGCACGAGCACATCCTTCTTGCCTTCCACATCACCCTTGACGATAGCCAGATGGCATTTGCCGTCGAGCTTGCTCTCGTAGGACTTAATGCGGAAATGGCCGAACTTGCTTGGGAAATCCACATCTGCCACCTTCTGTACGAAGGATTCCGTACGCTTGCGGTATTCAATCAGAGCCTTAACCGTAATCATATGGAGATTGTGTTCCTTGGCGAACTCAATGAGTTTCGGCGTGCGCATCATGTGACCGTCATCATCCATGATTTCGCAGCAAAGACCTGCGGGATAGAAACCGGCCAGGCGTGCCAAATCCGTGGTCGTTTCCGTATGACCGGCACGGCGCAGCACGCCGCCCTCTACCGAACGCAGCGGGAATACATGGCCCGGACGGCGGAAACTCGATGCCTTGGCCTTGGGGTCCAAAAGTTTTTTGATGGTCTGGCAGCGCTCATAAGCGGAAATACCCGTTTCCGTATCAAAAGCGTCAATGGATACCGTGAATGCCGTTTCATGGTTATCCGTATTGTTAACCACCATCTGCCCGATATTGAGCTCGTCAAGGCGCTTGCCGTCAATCGGCGTGCAGATAAGGCCCTTGGCATAGGTAGCCATGAAATTGACATCTTCCGGTGTAACCGTAGCTGCAGCGACAATCAAATCGCCTTCGTTTTCGCGGTCTTCATCATCGACCACGACGACCATCTTGCCGTTTTTTATATCTTC
>CADBYQ010000272.1 GCA_902798865.1 Pseudoselenomonas ruminantium
GCCGATAGCCATGTTCATAAGTTCCCCCAATGTCATACCATGTACCGTGGGTATAGGGAGCCGTCCGACATGACTTCTCAGGCTCATATCCAGCAACGGCCCCTCTACATAATGCCCATTGGGATTCGGCCTATCCAGCAAAATGACCGCTTTATCATAAATAGAGCAAGCCTCAATGAGATCGCAGACGGTTATATAATAAGTGTAATATCTCAGCCCCACATCCTGAATATCAATGACCAGCACATCGAATTTTGACATATCTTTCTCAGCGGGGATAACGGTGTCTCCATTGTAAAGCGACAGGATAGGAATCCCTGTTTTTGAATCCGTACTACTATCTACGGAATCCCCCGCCGGAATATCCCCGCGGATTCCATGCTCCGGAGAAAAAAGGGCTGTCACCTGCTGGCCATCCTTCAAGAGCAAATCTAAAAGATGTTCTTCGCCGATTTTGGCTGTATGGTTACAAAATAACGCCACCCGCTTGCCTGCGAGCAGTGGCAAATATTCCTCTGACCGAGCATCCCCGGGAATAACGGCAGCACCGATTGCCAAGGTACTCTGACCTAGCAAGAAACATACGATGATAAACAACATACACAAACAATGTTTTCTCATTATGTACATCCTTTCGCCACAGTACGCATAAAGCGACAGAAGTTCCTTTCCTCTAAAAAACTTAATCCACTTTAAGCAAGAACTGTTTGCCCTGCCATAACGTCCGCACCTTCACCCCGTCAGGTACGCCTTCCAGTCTTACCTGGACAAAATCTCCCCTATGCGAATCGTTACATTGAATCAACGGCTGTGTCTGTGGTTTCCAGTCAGCTGCGAGTTTTACCAGCAATGTACCGGTGAATTTTGCCGCTCCATTTATGCAAACGATATCTGCCGGCTTACGGACAGTTAATACCAACTCGCTTTTCTTCTCCATATGCAGACCAGCTAGTTCTAACGGACCTTCCGTGTTCTCATATAATTTGCCTGCCGAAACCTCGGCCTTGCCAGCTCCCAGCGCTGTACGGTTTTCTGCCCAGATGGAGCCACCTTCAATCCGGGTGCCCCCCGTATAGCTATTAGCTCCGGACAGTACCAGCACACCATCACCGGCTTTGACCAACTGTCCCTCGCCATGGATATCATTGCGCCAGCAATCGCGCGCAGAAAAACCCTGATTTTCAGCCCTCATCGTAACCCGAACATCGGACGGCAGTGCTCCAAAGCCATCGGCTGCCCGCCAAAGGTTAAGCCGCCCCCAGCCTTCTTCATCATCGAGCAACGGGTAACCGGAAGGCAGGCCGGTAGTTGCCAGCACTAACCGCCGCGCCTCCGCTGAAAGATACGGGAAACGTGTCTCAAGCAGAACCTCGGCGCCTTTCGGCACCCGCATGGGCTGATTTACAGCTCCCACTGGTGCGAATCCGTAGGTCAGACGCTCCTCATAAGCGCGTTCGTCCGCATCAGTCACGACCGTTTTATTTTTGTTCTCCAGTGACCGCAGAAACACATCTCCTTCAGTCCGCGCCTCCAGTAACAGTTGGCGGTTTTCCGGATCACAGAACATGGCTGCCGCAGTTGCCGTCCCTACCATTCGACCGCCCATAACATCCAGACAGTTATGCATCCCCGCCCGGTTACGGCTGAAGCCAATATCCGATGCCACCTTCAGAAAAGCCTGATAGCGTTCAGGAAATACGTAGGCATAGCCCAAAGCCGCCATATAGCCCCGGAAGGTATGACCACTCGAAAAGCCAAAATCCGTTTCCGGTTTGTGCGCTCTCGCATTTTCTGCCAATTGCGGATTCAGTAGTATGCAATCATCCAGGCGGAAAGGCCGCGGATAACGGAAAGCCATCTTCGTCCGAGCCAATCCTTCCGTATCAAACTTCGCCATCAACTCGCCCAGCTGCGCAATATGTGCCACCTTTTCACCGGCAGCCTGATAAGCCGCTTCATCACTTCCAAGTCCCTTCACTCTAACCGAATCAGTCGTATTCCGGGCATAATACACATCCTCTTGCTCCTGTTCCTCTGTACGATGGCTGCTGAACCAGCGTATGCGCGCCAAATCATATTGCAGAACTTTTGGAGCCAGTTCTTTTCCCCGCTGCCCATTTTCTCCTGGCTGCCAATAATCAAGGAAATGCAATAAAATCCTTCCCACGGGATTACCGGCAGCTGGTGTTCCTTTCGGGACCGACTGCCGATACATATCCACATAGGCACCTGCCACAGGTTCCGGTGCCTGGGTCAGACTGGCTGCATAGCCAGGACTACTGACCACAAGCAGTCCTGCTGCCACCACGCTTGCTAAAATCCTATTTTTCCCTATTCTCATTCTCTTAATCCTTCCTGATTTTTGGAAATACCTTTATTATTT
>CADBYQ010000273.1 GCA_902798865.1 Pseudoselenomonas ruminantium
TGGCGGCATAGCTCAGTTGGCTAGAGCATGCGGTTCATACCCACAGTGTCAGGAGTTCAAATCTCTTTGCCGCCACCAAATAAAAAGTCATGAGCACATCTTGCGGGGTGTGCTTTTTGTTTGCGCAGCTTTTGGTTTACATCGTGCGGGGAAGGACGCCCGTGGGGATAATATTACTTTTGTCCGCTTAGACAGGCTTGTCAAACGCTTCCAAAAGCAACATTATCCCCACGGGCTGGGTTTGTCTTGCGTGAGCAGTGATAGTGCGTGCTACGAAGGACGCCCACGGGGATAGGATTACTTTCGTTCACTTAGACAAGCTTGTCAAACGTTCACGAAAGCAATCCTATCCCCGCGGGCTGGCTTTGTCTTGCGTGAGCAGTGATAGTGCCTGCTGCTGAAGAACAATTTGTTGGTGCAACTATGCAACTGAGCTTGTCGCCGGGGGCGGGTGGGGGATGTTTTTCCGACGCGTTTGACAAGCCTGTCTAAGCAGAGGAAAAATATTCCCCACCCGCCCCTGGCGACACCACGAATTTTGCCACGAATTTTAAAATAGGTCTAAAGTCCCTAACGCATAAGTGTTTTTTATCATTTTTTTTTCAGAAATGAGGGCTATAATATAATGCGTTATTGGTAAGATTGGAATGGTGGCATTGAAACGCAGAGATTTTTTGAAAAACTTAATACTGCTGGGTACAGGCTCGGTCTTGCTGCCACAACTGTGGACTGTGAAGGCGGCAGAGGCGGCCTGGAAGACGGATGGAAATGCTGTGGGGGGACATGACCCTTTGCTGGGCATTCCCATTCAGGAGACGGATTTTGAATTTTCTTCTCTGCAGAATCGTGAAACGACCGATGCGATTGTCATCCATCATGTAGGAAATACCAATCGGGATGTGTCGGCGGCGGAAATCGACCGCTGGCATAAGAACAACGGCTGGGCGGGAATCGGCTATCATTTTGTCATCCGCAAGGACGGCACCATTGAACGGGGGCGTCCGATGGATATGCTTGGGGCGCATTGCTATGGTGAGAACTGGCATACCATCGGCGTAAATATCGTGGGTGAATTCGATGGCCATGAGCCGGAACCGGAACAGATGGTGTCGGCGGCAAAACTTTTGGCGGCGCTTTGCCGTTATTATGGCATTGCACCGGACCGCAAACATATCGTCGGTCATCGTGACTTCAATTCAACAGCCTGCCCGGGACAGAATCTTTACGATAAGCTGCCGCGGCTGGTGACGATGACCAGAAAATACTATTAAAGGCTGGTGGGAAAATGCGTTACCGCTGGTTTGCTGACGAGGAAAAAGAGACGGATGAATTCGGTGTGCCGGTGAGCCGGGCTGAGTATGACGAGGCACTTCATCCGCCTAAGACGCCGCTTTATCAGCCAAAGGAAATGCTGGCGATTGCTGTTGTGGCCTTTATCCTGCTTTATGAGTGGTTTGCAGGTGACAGCGCGGTGGTCATGTATATGTGCGTATCCTTTTTGACCTTTGAGCTGCGTCCGCTGGCTAAGGCTGGTCTGGGAAAAAATGGCCGGGCGGCAAGCAATGCATTAGCTGGTTTTAGCATCGCGATGTTTTTGGGGACATTGCTCTGGGCTTTTCTGTAATTGATTTTTTATTAATGTAAATTTTCAGTCAGTTGCCAAAAATATTTATAAAAATTTATTTGTTTTTTTTTCAGTCAGAGGCAGGAAATCGCTGCTATAAGGCGAATATTAAACGATAAGAGATTAATTGTTAGTGAAAAGTAATCGATTTACCGTTGCGTTCTGTTTCTGGCGTGGTATATGTCATAATAGCATGACAAATGTAATATTTTTCATTTCTGCACAAAATACATAGAAAATAGCAGAAAAATTGTATACTAACAGATGGAAATCTGTTAAAATATATATAAAAAGTAAACCGTAGTCGAATAAGGGGAGATTATTGTTTACTATGATATCCAAGGGGGATTTTTTATGAGAAAGACAGAATGCTTAGCTATGATTCTGGCTGGTGGTCAGGGCAGCCGCCTCGGCGCGCTAACGAAGAAAATTGCGAAACCAGCTGTGCCGTTTGGGGGGAAGTATCGTATCATCGACTTCCCGCTCAGTAACTGCGCAAATTCCGGCATTGACAAGGTCGGTGTACTGACCCAATATCGTCCGCTGGAACTGCACAACTATCTGGCTTCCGGCAGCGCCTGGGCCCTGGACCAGAAACATGGCGGTATCTTCATCCTGCCGCCGTATGCGCGTGAAAAAGGTGCAGATTGGTATCAGGGAACTGCAGATGCCATTTATCAGAACCTTAACTTCATTGATTTAGCTGATCCGGAATATGTTCTCATTCTGTCTGGCGACCACATC
>CADBYQ010000274.1 GCA_902798865.1 Pseudoselenomonas ruminantium
CAGTTTTTGTATATGCTTAGCCGACAGACCCTGCGTTTGCAGCCATTCATTTATGGCAACTTTGTTCAGCTTGCCTTCAAGATTGGGAAATTCCCAAAGTCCGGCAAGAAGCCCTTGTGGCGGACGCTTATGCAGGGCCACGGTATCGCCTTGGATGAGCAGAAGGATTGTGCGGTTTTCGTGGCGGCGTTTTTGTGGAGAACTTTTGCGAGGCAGTTCCTGTTCCAGTCCTTCGGCATGGGCGAGGCAGATTTTTTCCAAGGGACAGCGGGGACAATGGGGCGTGCCTTTGGGCAGGCAGATGGTAGCGCCTAAATCCATAAAGGCCTGATTGAGGTCACCGGCAGTTTCGCCTTGCGGATAATGCGGGAGAAGGGCCTGTTCTATGCTGTTTTTTGTCGCGGGCAGGGCGATGTCCGCAGTGGAGGCAAGAGCGCGGGAGATTACCCGCAGCACATTGCCATCGACAGCAGGCCAGGGCTGGCCAAAGGCGATGGAGCCGATGGCGCTGGCAGTATAGCGGCCAATGCCGGGGAGAGCCAGTAAGGTTTTGAAGTCCTGCGGAATTTTGCCGCTATGTTCCTGACAAATAATCGTGGCGGCTTTTTTGAGATTGCGTGCGCGTGAGTAATAGCCAAGCCCCTGCCAGAGTTTCATCAGCGCGTCATCATCGCAGGCAGCCAGGTCCGCGATATTTGGCAGGGCGGCGAGGAAGCGTTCGTAATAGGGAATCACGGCGCTGGCACGGGTCTGCTGCAGCATGATTTCCGACAGCCAGGTGTGATAAGGTGTGGGGGATTTTCGCCAGGGAAGTTCCCGCAGGTCCGCCTGACTGCGGTACCAGCCGGGAAGTTTTTGCAGTATCTCCGGTATAAGTTCGGTATGCGGAAGCGTAATCGTCTGTGGCAAGATAATGTCCTTTCTGCGTCAATAACAATCTTTTTCCTAGTGGGGCTAATTGTATCATGGGGGCTGGAAACCATGCAACCTGGTGCCATGTATATAATTTTCAAAAAAAAGTAACAAGAAAAACTTTTTAATTCTCTGTGAAAGACAAACGTATAATATAATCGTCATGTAAAGCTGCTTGTGTATGTTTATGGTGGAAGAAAATCTCAAAAATGCACAAATAAGATTAAAAAAGTTACATAATAGTGTTGACAAAAATACCTATTCGCGCAATAATGTATACATATTTACAACTTTACATATTGAATGGACGGCCTAAACGTGTTATGATGTTTTTGTGTGAAAAACAAGGGGGATTGCAGGATGAAACATGTCTTGTCTGTGTTTGTGGAAAATCAGACTGGTGTGCTGGTCCGGGTTGTAAGTATGTTTTCCAGACGCGAATTCAATATCGACAGTCTCGCAGTTGGCGTGACGGAGAAAGAAGGGTATTCCCGCATCACGGTTGTTGTACACGGCGATGAAAATCTCATTGAGCAGATGATCAAACAGCTGGAGAAAATGCCGGTGGTGCAAGCCGTACAGCGTTTGGATGAGAAAAATGCAGTCTGCCGGGGGATGACGCTGATCAAGGTCAGGGCAAATGACACGAATCGTCTGGATGTTCTGAAGATGGCGGAACTTTTCCGCGCCCATGTCGTGGATGTGGACAGTTCCATGGTTATCTTCGAGCTGACAGGCAGTGATGACAAGGTGACGGCGTTCTTGAATCTCATCAAGCCGTATGGTATCGCCGAGGTCATTCGCACTGGTCTTATCGCGCTGGAACGCGGTGAGCATACTATTTATGAACATTGTGAGGAGAGAGAGTATTATGGCAAAAACTTATTATGATCAGGATGCAAATTGGGAAGTTCTTAATGGCAAGAAAGTGGCAATCATTGGTTATGGCAGCCAGGGCCATGCACATGCTCTGAACCTCAAAGAGAGTGGCGTTGATGTTGTGGTCGGGCTCTATGAAGGTTCCAAGTCCAAGAAAGTTGCTGAAGAACATGGCCTGACGGTTAAAAATGTTGCTGATGCAGTAAAAGAAGCAGATATCACGATGGTTCTGATTCCGGATGAGAAGCAGTCCGATGTCTATAAAAATGAGATTGCGCCGAACCTGAAGGATGGCAGTGCTCTCGCTTTTGCACATGGCTTTAATATTCACTACCAGCAGATTGTTCCGCCCGCTAATGTGGACGTGTTCATGGTTGCGCCGAAAGGCCCCGGTCATCTCGTTCGCCGTACGTATACGGAAGGTTCCGGCGTTCCGGCTGTATTCGCTGTTTATCAGGATGCTTCCGGCAAGTGCTTTGACCTCGCTCTGGCCTATGCCAAAGGTCTTGGCGCTACGCGTTCTGGTGTTCTGCAGACGACTTTCCGCGAGATGCAGACGGGCTTTGAAGTGCTCGTTGAAGCAGGTTATCCGCCCGAAATGGCATATTTTGAATGCTTCCATGAGATGAAGCTCATCGTTGACCTCTGCTATGAGGGCGGTTTCACGAAGATGCGCAAGTCCATCTCCGATACGGCTGAATATGGCGATTACATGGTAGGCCCGCGCATCATCACGGAAGAAACGAAGAAGGAAATGAAGAAAGTCCTGAAAGAAATCCAGGATGGTACCTTCGCCCGCAACTGGCTGCTCGAAAACCGTGCAGCTGGCCGTGCAAACTTCATGGCTCAGCGCCGTCTGCATGCTGAACATCAGATTGAGAAGGTCGGTAAGGATCTCCGTAATATGATGCCGTGGCTCAAGGGCGCTGATGATTTGGCTAAAGACTAATATGAAACTCCTGAAAAGCAGGAATATATCCATTTAAGTCGAATGTTTTAATTAAACAGTTGTGAGAAGCCTTCCCCTTCCACCTAACGGGAAGGCTTTTCTTGTAGATAACGGGAGAGTGAGAGCATGGGTATGACGATGAGCGAGAAGATTCTCGCCAAACATGCAGGGCTGGAATGCGTGGAAGCGGGACAGCTCGTGACCTGTAAATTGGATATGGTGCTGGCTAACGACATTACGGCGCCGCCGTCCATCAAAATCTTTGAAAGCATTGGCCGTCCGGTCTTTGATAATGAAAAAATCGCCTTGGTGCCTGACCATTTTCAGCCGGCTAAGGATATCAAATCCGCAGAGCTTGCGAAAATTGTGCGGGACTTTGCGGTCAAGCATAAGATTGTGCATTACTTCGAGCAGGGACGTGTGGGCATTGAGCATGTTATCCTGCCGGAAAAGGGCATTGTCGGGCCGGGCATGCTGACGATCGG
>CADBYQ010000275.1:0-1301 GCA_902798865.1 Pseudoselenomonas ruminantium
TTGACCAGTTATGCTGATTTTTCCTACGCACAAACTGCCCTGCATTTAGGTGTCTGCGACTATCTGCTAAAACCGGTCAATGAAGAAGATTTGGCTAAGGCCTTGGCCAAAATTGACCGACAGGAACAGCCTGTGCCGCAGGAGAGCATTTCCTGGGATGAGGGCTTAAAGGCGGCCTATCATACGGGCAATCCCTATGTGCAGGCAGTTCTTAAGCGTATTGAAGCGGGCTTTGCCGGCAAACTCAGCAGCGAGGCGATTGCGGCTGAACTCGGCGTTTCTACGAGTTATCTGTCACGCAAGCTTAAAGAGGAAACGGGGCAGACCTTTGGCAATCTGCTGACGCAGTACCGCCTGCAAAAGGCGATTGAAATGCTGCAGGAAGGAACCTGGCGGGTTTATGAAGTCGCAGAGCAGACCGGCTTTGGCGAGTATAAAAATTTCAGTCAGGTGTTCAAGAAGTACCTGCATACCACACCCAAGGCGTTTATGCAGGAAATCACAGTCGGGATAAAGCTGTAAGCTGTCCCCTGGAGGAAGATTCGGTGTGGGAGCATAAATTTTGGAGGATTTACGATGGGTAAATATACAGGCAAGATGATTATTTCCGATTTGGATGGTACATTGATTCCGCGCGGCGGCGTGATTTCGGCAGAGAATCGGCAGGCGATTGCCGATTTTGTAGCTGAGGGCGGGCTGTTTGCCGTGGCTACGGGGCGCACGCCGGAGGCGGCGGCAGGTTATGTGGAAGGACTTCCCATCAATGCGCCCTCCGTGTTCTTTAACGGAGCCATGCTCTACGATTGGGCGGCGAAGAAGGTGCTCAAAACCATGCCGCTTACGGCAGGGGATATGGATAATCTTTGGCCTGCTTTTGCTGCGAAGGCATTGGCAGAATTTCCCGAGGCTTGCATTGAAGTGTATACCGCAGATAACTGCCATATCATCACGCCGGAAGCTAACGATGACCCGCGCCTGCCGCATGAGTATTATCGCTATGTCCATACGGATTTAGCCAAACTTACGGATACGCTAAAAACGCCGTGGCTTAAATTCTTTGCCTGTGACAAGCATGAGCATTTGGAAAAATATGTGGCCTTGGCAAAAGAAATGGGCACAGCACCGATGGCAAATGGCTTTTACTCCGAGGACAACTACTATGAGTTCGTGGCAAAATCGGTGTCCAAGGGAGCAATGGTCGCAGCTATCCGTGAGCAGCTGCCGGGTGTGGAGATTATTGCCTGCGGGGATTACCTTAACGATAATGAAATGCTGGCTGAAGCCGATATTGGCGTGGCGGC
>CADBYQ010000275.1:1310-3644 GCA_902798865.1 Pseudoselenomonas ruminantium
TGTGCGGTGGAGGAAAATCTGCTGGAATGGGTCGTTAGGGAGATTGCATAATTTCTGGTTTTTGTTTACATCTAGGTGCTAAGGACGCCCGGCAGCAGGTAATATTTTTTCTTCACTCTGGCCGTGTTGATTAATTCAATCCTCCCACCTTCACGGATATTGACTGTCCCTGCTGCGTTGACAAATCCTCGACATAGCAACGCTATGCCTGCGGTTTGTCGCCTTGCAATGGACAGCCACTCTCCATGAATCTGGGAGAATTTCATTTAATCAACACGACCTGCAGGCTTGTCAAACGTTACGAAAAAACATTACCTGCTGTCGGGCTGGCGTGTCGTTCTAGTAAGGAGGCCATTACCTGTCAACGGGCTGTTTCGCGATAAGAAGTATGAACGGGGGGGCGGCTGTCAGGTGGATTTTCAGGATATTGGTGTGCTGGTTATCGCCGGGGGACGGAGCTCGCGGATGGGGCGGGATAAGCGGTTTTTGGCGTTGGATGGGTGTTCCATGCTTGAAGGCTTGTTGAAAAAAACGGCGGCGATTCCTTTTCGGGAGCGGTATTTGTGTGGTGCGGAGGCATCGGAGAAGTTATCTGCGCTATGTTCTGCGTATGGTTTGGCTTTTGTGGCAGATTCGCGTCCTGCGGCGGGGCCGTTGGAGGGGATTCGTTCCGGGCTGGCGCGATTGCAGGCGGATTATGCGTTGGCTGTGTCCTGTGATATGCCGCTGCTGGCTTATGAGCATTTGCGACCATTGTTGGCCGCTGCAGCTGGGGAACTGGCGATTATTCCTGTGGTGGGTGGCCGCAGACAGCCGCTGGCAGGTCTTTATCACCGGCAGATTCTGCCGATGGTGGAAAGAGCGCTTGAACAAGGGACGAATAAAATCGGTCAGGTTATTGAGCAGGTACCGCATAAATTGGTGGAACTTGCGGATAGTGATGTGTTTTTTAATGTCAATACGCCGGCGGATTTTCGTTTGGTACAGGGAAGATTGCTGAATGAACGGCGACCTGTGCCGATGATAACGGTGTCAGCGCCGCAGTCTAATACGGGCAAGACCACGTTTATTGAAAAACTGATTCCTCATCTCAAGGCACAAGGCCTGCGGGTCGGTGTGGTCAAGGGGGATTGTCATGGTTATGATGTGGATGAGGAAGGCAAGGATAGTTGGCGGTTCCGCCAAGCGGGCGCTGATGGCGTAGCGGTGGTATCGCCCACTGGGTACTTTATCCAACAGCGAACGGAGCAGAGAGCCAGCCTTTTGGCTATAGCAGAGCGGCTTACGGATGTGGATGTGGTTTTGCTTGAGAGCCGCAGTCATGGTACGGCGCCCAAAATCTCGTTGTGGCGCGGGCTGGGACAGATGGTGGTAGATGACGATACGGTAGCGGTCTTTAGCTCTGGTGAGCATAGGGATTTGTCCGTGCGTCAGTATGACTTGGACGATATTGCGGCAGCTGTGCGATTGGTGCAATTTTTATGTGCCCGCTGAGTAAAATGTTATTGAAGGAAACGACGCTTTTCAGTAGAATATTAATAGTAAAGTATAAGGAAAGCGCAGGGATAAGTGAATGAAGTATGTTGTTATAGATTTGGAAATGAATCCCGTAGACCGGGATTTTCGCGAAGTCAAGAAACACATGAAGGAAGAGGTTATCGAATTCGGCGCGGTGCGTCTGGATGAGAATTTCCAGCAGGAAGCCGAATTCCAGTGCTATGTGGAGCCGGAGTATGGCAAGATTAAGAAGCATATCACGAACCTTACCGGCATCAAGCAGGAAATGGTGGATGGGCATGGCCATTATGCCGAGGCCTTTCAGCGCTTTGTGGACTGGATTGGCGAGGAAGAAACGCAGATTTACTCCTGGAGCATGTCGGATATCAAACAGCTCAAAAAGGAATGCCGCTTCAAGCTGCCGGACTTTGATGTAAATTGGCTGGACAGCCGTTGGGTGGATTTGCAGCAGGTATTTGATGACCGTTTGGGCCTCCATAACAGTTTGGCACTCAAGCACGCTTTGGGGGCGATGGACCATAAATTTGAGGGCACGCAGCATACGGCGCTGGCGGATGCCATCAATACCAGTGCGATATTGGTGCTTATGCAGGATGATGAAAAATTCCGCAAGACCATGCAGCCGGTGCTTGATATTTTGCAGCCGAAGGATGATTTGGCTAGTTCCATTGGGGATTTGTGTCCGGACTTATTAAAATTGAAACAGGATTTGAGTGATTGATATTCGCGGTACTTGGCGGGGCAGGATGGCTATTGTGCCACGGCTTCGCTCTGCGGCTGAAATCATTTTTTCCCTTTATACAGCTAAAAAGACCA
>CADBYQ010000276.1 GCA_902798865.1 Pseudoselenomonas ruminantium
GTGGAAGACCTATGAGAGACTCAAAAAGTGCTGCACGTTTGCCCTATGAGTATCTCAATCAGGCCTTTTGAGCCGTCCGTAGATACACAAAAGCCGTTCGACTGTGGCAAAGCAGATTTGAACGGTTTTTTGTGTGAGACCGGAACTGCGGCTCCAAACGCTTCTCTATACGAGGAAGAGCATCTTGCTAAGACATACATTGTGGAAGACAGCCGGACTCACGACAATCTGGCATATTTCAGCCTGCTATTTGACAAGATTGAGCGTTCCATCGCCGACCCTGCCATCTGGAACAAGTTGTCAAGGAAAATCCCAAATGCCAAAAGGCGTTCATCATATCCGGCCCTCAAAATTGGCCGTCTGGCCGTCAGTAAAAAAGCGCAACATTCAGGTCTTGGGAGAGAGATCCTGGATCTTATCAAAATCTGGTTCTTCAAAGATACCAAAGCCGGATGTCGTTATCTGACAGTTGATGCATATCTTGATGCGGAGGACTTTTATTCAAAATGTGAATTCCGGCCCTTAATCATCCCCGAGCCCGAGGACGAAACTGTTCTGATGTTCTTCGACCTCAAGGGAATCACCCGCAAACATCTTTAAGCAATACCAGCGTCATCAGTTCCACGGGCTGATGGAGGTACTGATTGAATGCGCTATCCCCGATAATCTGAAGGAGATACGCCCAGATACCTCTGGACATAGCGGCTGAAATAAGCTGGCGAGGAAAATCCGAAGCATAGTAGCTTACGTCCCGATTCTGCCGATACTCTCCCCGCTCAAGCATGCCGATGAAACGCTGCATGGTGAGTAAGGCGTGCCGTTGTAATTGATTTCGCAGTTTCCGGAAAGGCACAGGATATGCGCCAGGTGCTGCGCAGTTTTGGGAAAATTTTATTTAACTTTGTAAAATACTAGTGATGCGTTTATTTAACGCGTTGTTCATATAACTTATTAATATTTAATGTTTTACTAACGTTTTGGCTTGTTCACGATTTTTAAACCAAAATTTATCGCATCAGTAGTATTTTCCCATAATTTTTTTATCTTTACGCTTTCGTAACGGTTAGTAACAAAACAATTTTATCACATGAAAGAAGAAAGCAAAAATTATGAATCCCCCGCAACTACTGTTGTGGAAGTGAAAATCGAAGGCATGGTCTGCCAGACTAGCGTTAACGGAATGATTAATCCGATGGGTGCACCGGAGGATCTTTAGTAACAGACATCTAAAACAGAGAATAACGATGAAAAAGAACGTTATTTTAAAGGGCGCACTGCCTGTAATGGCTGCCTTCCTCGTAATGGCTGCTTGCAATAAAGTAGATGTCCTGTCAGATGACAATACTTCGGATGAAACATCTGATGTCACGTCAGAAGTCACGTCGGAACCTGAAATAACAATACCTTACACGGTGACGGTTGGATCCTGCGAACCCGATACCCGTGCCACAGTTGATGCCAACTTCCAGACGCTCCGCTTCGCAGCTGGTGACAAACTCTATATCACAGGAACGAATATCAAAGGCGTGCTCAATATCACTAGTGGCGTTGGAGAAACCTCAGGTGCCACTTTCTCCGGTAACCTGACCTTCTCTGGCGAAGGCACTCCCTCCGACGACCTCGCTCTGACTGCCACCCTGGTGAGCGCCCAGCAGACGGTGGGCTCCGAGGTTAGCGTAACTAGCGCAGGAGCCGTAACGGTTAACTATCCCAAAACGGCTTACTGCTCAGATGTTTACGAAGCCATACAGAAGTACAGCTTGCTTACCGGCAATTCCACGTATGCGGAAAAGTCTTTTTCACTTGACCAGAAATCGTCATTCTTCAATTTTGAAATAACTTTTGAGGACGGCACAACAAGCGGCACCAAACTCACCGCCGTAGTCAACAATTACGGTAAAATCATCGGTAATGCAAACGTAATAACCACAACCGTAGATGAAAATGTTGTTGCCAAGTTTGTATTGCCTTGGACTTCCGGTAGTGAACTCAATGGCGCCAGCGTGAAGATGGGCGACAAAGTGGCCATTCCCTTCGGAAGTACCTGGGACAGCCAGTCAGTCAAAGGCAAGGTGTACAATGTGAAGAAGACAAAGACTGCATCCATTCCGCTCAGCCTTACCAGCCCCGCTGTTGGACAGTTAATCGGCAGCGACGGCCAAAATTATGCTGTAGGCAGCGTACCTGCAGGTGTGACCGCAGTGGCCATGATAGCCTACATGTCGGGCTCCAACGGTCTGGCCATCACACTGGCCGATGAGAGCGAAGATATAAATTGGCATATTGCAACATCCACCGCTGCCGCCCACTCGCCCGAATTCTCCGGCGGCACATGGAAACTGCCCAGTCAGGATGACTGGAAGAATATGTTCAAAACTTATGGTGGAAACGATTCAAACTATGGAGGCCTGAATACAGCCATCACTGGGGCAGGCGGCACAGGATTGCGTGATTATAAAGGCTACTGGACGTCAACAAAGAACGGTTCTAATTACTCTTACTATTTGTACACCGACGACAACCGCAATATCAATTTCTTTGAATCCATGAATAGCAACCGCCGGTATGTTCGTGTCTGTCTCGAGTTTAAAACTATATAGCTCCAGGTTATCATAGTCCAAGCACAGTACCGGCGCCCCCGTGGCGCCGGCTCTTTTTCCTCAGAAGATTTTGCTATCTTTGCAATTGTAGCCGGGCTGATGACCATAGAGGGTTGAGTTCGGCCTTTTATTGAAATATTATCATCTTTGTAAAACAAGTTTTATCAGCCTTATGAAAACGATCAATACAATTGTACAAACCGCCCTTTGCGCAGCGATTCTCGGCGCTTGCAGCGCGAAT
>CADBYQ010000277.1 GCA_902798865.1 Pseudoselenomonas ruminantium
GCGGAGTCAGGACCACAATGGCCAGACTGGCGATACCAGAGGCGATACCAAAAGCACTGGTCGTTGCCTCTGCGCCAACCACGCTCATAATCTTAAACTGTATAAGTCCAAACATCAGCAGAACCAATGGTGCAATCGCCGTACCGGCCCCGAGCACCATAGCAGCCATCAGGCGATAAAACGGCGTCTTATTCCACTTAATCGTATCCATAAAGCTTTCCCCCTAGAAACAGGTGATTCATTTTACTTTTACAGCAAGGCACATCGCCGCGGACAATGTACCTATAATTTGTCAAAAGAAAACCGATTGTCACTCTTACGAATTGTCTGTCGATTTTCTTTCCTCCTCACAGTTTATATTATAACAAAGGAAAAATACGTGTTCCATGTAGAGTACTTATATACATCCGACATATTTTTATATCAATCGTTTTCAATCGTTATTTTTTCTGTTATAATTGAACTGCATATCATTTATGCGTTTTTCTTTTGTTTTTCCTCGTAATATAAGGAGGTTCATCCTGTTATCATGCGTTATTTCACCACAATTGCTAATGTTCAAGCGGAAATCAGCCGATATTTTCACGCCACCGGCATCAGGGCCAGCGTGCCCCAAGCCCTGCACAACATCTATAATTCCGGCAAATATTTGGAACAGTTTCCGCCGCTGACCATAGACAAGATTTGGGATACCATGGATGATGATGAATTCCTGCACCATGTCAATCAACTGCCCATTTGCCTTGACCTTATCATTCAAAACGAAACGGAAAACAACAGTAACAAGGGCAACCCCATCGGTGAAGATCTGTTGTTCTCCTTAGGCAATGACCTCATTGTCTTTAAGGCCTTTAATTACATCAATATTGATATCCATAAACATAATTTCTTTGAAATGGGCTATATCCTACGCGGTCATTGCCTGCTGACGGTCGAGCAGGAAACCATCGACCTGCAGCCCGGACAGTTCTACATCATCGGCCCCAACGCCCAGCACTGCGTTCAGATGGATGATGATGAATCGGTACTCATTTGCATTGATATCCGCAAGAGCACTTTTGAAAATGCCTTTTTCAACCTGATGGCCGGCGAAGATTTGCTCTCCTACTTCTTCCAATCCATTCTCGCCCGTCCAGACTATCCCAATTACATCATCTTCACCAGCAAAAATGAAGAGAATATCCGCCGCCTGCTGAAGACCTTGATGATGGAAAGTTATTTAGGTGACAGCTACCATAACCTCTGCGGCATCAGCATCGTCAACCTCCTCATGTGCTATATGCTACGCCACTACAGTGATACCATTCAGTTCTACAGCTACGATTTTCTCTCCACCCGCGCGCCCTTAATCATGCGCTATATTCAGACCCACTACCAGACCGTGACCCTGCGGGAGCTTTCCCAGGTCTTCCATTACAATGAAGCCTATCTGTCGACCTTAATCAGCAAGAACGCCGGCATGAACTTTTCCACCCTGCTCAATAAACTCAAAACCGGGCGCGCTAAAACCTATCTCGAAACCAGCAATATGAGCGTACAGGAAATCAGCGAAGCCGTAGGCTACAGCTCCGCTGACCATTTCTCCCGCACCTTCAAACAATACTATAACTGTTCCCCGCAAAAATACCGCATGAACTTCCGGCGGGAAAAAGAATAAGGAAAGGCTGGCCAATCACTCGGCCAGCCTTTCCTTATTTCGTTAACTTCATAACAATGACACCGCTCTTGGTATCAAAACTGCCTTTATACCCTGTACTGCCGTTCCAAATCACCTTATCCGCCGAGCTTTCATCCGGCCGTCCATAATGAACACTCAGTTTATGCAGAATCTCTGCAACTTCCCCGGTATCCATCTGCACTGCCTGTCGCGGACTTATGGAAAGACTATCAATACGGCCATACGCATCAACAGACTCCTGATACGCAGCCACCCCAATACTGCCATGGAATTCCTCAAACACATATCCCTTGCGCTGCAGCATGGTTGTATACCCCGGCATATCCGCCACATACGAGCCCACCCGCGGCAACGAATTCAGCGCATTGATATAACTGCGCCCGGCCCCCGCCGCCAACACAGAACCTGCACAGAACACGACCACCATAGCCGCCATCAGCAAAATCCGCCATAACTTTCCCATGCCAATACCTCCAATCCCTTACACATCAAAAAATCGTCTGAATTTTGTTTTTCTATTACTATCATAAAGCATTCCACAACAAAAATCAAGAATTTTTCTAAATAAATGTCGTATTATAGTTATCTAATCTAAATATATGTCGTATTACCAAGTAAGGCAATATTAAGCCCGCAT
>CADBYQ010000278.1 GCA_902798865.1 Pseudoselenomonas ruminantium
CATACAGCTCCGTGCGCATGTCGGTATAGCTTGCAAGTGATGAACGGAACAGGCCGGCATACGGGCCGTCGGGGATTTTCACATCCTTGAGCACCGTGTTGAAGGTCGTATGGCGGCAGTGGTCACTCCAGTAGGTGTCCAGCACGCGGATTTCCGTAATGGTAGGATCCCGCCCTTCTGACTTAAAGTAGTCCTGCATCCACTTTGCATCCGCAAAGTCCATCGCAAGGCCCAGCTTCCGGCGGTAGGCCTCAAGCCCGTCCGCATCAAGCGCGGTAAAGCCTTCCACCGTGGGAATACCCGCAGGAACATCGGCCTGCATCTGGAGCGTCTGCGGCTTTGCAGCGGAAGCAAGACGGCTGTCCACGGGATTTATCAGGTAAGCCTGGATTTTCTGCACATCCGCGGCACTCACGCTGCCGCTCAGCAGGACTATTTTTGCGCAGCGCACGCGCGGCGGTTCCGTACCTACGACGGTGCTGCCCCGCATGCCTTCCCGCAGCAGGGAAAGGCACTGCTCGGCACTGTCCGCACGCTGGTCGTACTGGCCGGGCAGGTATTCCCAGATAATCTGGGTGCAGCCTTCAGGAATGGAAAGGCTTTCAAAACAGACGGAGTCGCTCTGCGGCTCGGAGAAAATGCGCTGCGCCGCAGCCTTGGCAACGCCCTCCGCCACATTCTCCACATCGTACCGGTTCAGATAACGAACACCGGTAACCCCAGCAATGCCCAAGAAACCGTTTATCTCGGCGTAAATCCGCGCAGCCTCGTTCTGGAAGCCAGCCTTTCTTTCTACATAGATACGAACCATTCGCCTAGTATAGTTGAAAACGCATATTTGGGCAACGGGCGGGCTAACGAGGGCCAAAGCAGAACTAGTACCGAACAAGCTCTTGAAAATGACTATCCAAAAATCTGAAAACCATATTAAAATCATTTAACAGCGAATCCCATACCTGAACATTTTTGTTCTGCCTCATCAAGAAAAACACAAGACTGATTCATTTCATTTTTGCTTTTTTGACCATAATGTTTTCAGCTGTTTATAAAAATCATAGGTTGCCTCACACATTGCATCAAATCCAAGAACTGTTGCAAAGGCAAGGTTTAAAGCAATAATATTGTCAGTGAATATTTGGAACTGATTATCGGATTTTAAAAATGAAAAAACATTAGAAACCACCAATATAATTAAAGAAATTAAGAATATTATAAACCGATAAAGATGAAGAAGTATTTCATTTGATTTCTTAATCCAAGAAACATGTTGATAAAAACTATTGTAAAGTGTTATTTTTACAACTAAATAAATCAAATTCTTACCTCTCAAACAGAGACAAGGGATTACAGAAAACACTAAATAGAATTTAAGATTCTGGTTTTGAATTCTCCCAAATATCTTCCAAATTATATTTGCTGAGACGTAAAAAAAGATAAACCATATGATAAGAAAAATAAAAAAGAAAGATGCTTTATAAAAAAGGTAAACACTTTTTGACAAGAAATTCCTTTCTTCCTTCAAACCAAAGCAACGCTCTAAGAAAGAAAGCCCTATAACAAATATAAAAAGACAAGAAACTATAGAAATAAAAATACTCATCCCCCCCTATCTTTGGCTATCAACCAAATTTTCTAATCGACACATAAATATCCGTAACCTGCTGATAAGGCTTGAAGATATAGCTCTGGAGTGGTACAAAGTCAGTCACATCGTACAAGGCCTTTATCACTGTCATCATACACATGCCTCCATACAAAGTATAGCATATTTCTTACATTATTTCCAATGAACACTTCTTCTGGAATAGTCTATTAGTCGCAGCTTAAGAATTGCAGCGTCAAGGTTTGGGAATACTAGGAACCACCCGGAGCCGGTGTCGATACTTTGGATGTTTTAAAATCACTTTTGGGGTGCCTTTTGAAAGAGCACAATTAAAAGCTTACATCAGCAACAATGCTGCCGCTTTCGTCATCGGTAACAACTATGCGGGCATAGCCGTCATAGTCCCTGATGACGGTAATACGGTTTCCCAGCTGAGCAATCAGGCGCTGCTGCACATCATCAAAGGCTGTGTCCGGCGAAGCATATAATGTTGTGGTCAAACCTTCAAAGCTGCATGCCATCAAAATTTGGTCAAGATTGCCGAACTTCCCTATTTCGCCTAGGATATAGGAGCGGTAGGTCTGGTAATCTTTATCCCATGCTTCATAGCCGCGTTTTCCACGGTGGTCTTGCAGGGCAAAGTCCCTGCGCAGGATAGCGCCAAGGCAGCTAGTCATTTTCTGTGCACCGGA
>CADBYQ010000279.1 GCA_902798865.1 Pseudoselenomonas ruminantium
AAGACCTGCATTGATTAGCATCTCTCTTTCATCCCGCGTGACAATGGGCGGGGCACCTTTACAGTAACTGGCGGGTAACCGGTAGTGCAGGCACCCATATCCGGGCTGACAGGTAACAGCTTGCGTGTTAATCACTCCTCCTCATACATTTCAGTCAAAAGTTTGACTGCCGCGTTCAGGTCTTTGCCGATTTTCTCCAACTGTACCCCGTTTTCCGTATGGGTGTTCCAAATAATGTAGGACACCAATGCAATCAATTCGGGATAATCACAGCCAACACAGACAGCCAAATCGTCTGAGTCCTGTTCGTGGTAGGCCATTACAGCCATATCCGTATGGTCTATGACATAATCAGCGTGTTTTTCGACTTTCATCATCTACTCTCTACCTCCGATTTCTTAATCCAGTAGGAAATGCGGATTTTATCCCCGGCGTGAATCACATAGTCATTTTCCTTGACCCACGGATTGAGCTCTTTGATACCTTCCACAAACTCCGGCAGATAACGCCGCCCGCCAGTGTTGAGCTTGATATGCTCCTCCCCGATATGCCAAATAGTATCGCCGGGCTGAACTACATAAGTAATCTCCACGCGCTCCTGGTCGCCTTCGTAGAATCCTGCGCATACCACCGCAGCGCCGATGAGCGCCGCAGCTGTCAAGCATTTCTTGACAACTGCCTCAATCCGTTTTTTCCTGTCCTGCTGCTCCTTGATGAGCTCGTCCCATTCCCTATCTATAATCATTCAGTAACCTCCTCTCTGTTTAATGCTTCTAAAATCTCCGGCTTGGTAAGCCCTGTCAGGTTAGCAAATGCTTTTATCCAGCAACAACCTCTACGTGGCGGGACTTTGCCCTGCTTTATGGTATAAGCATTAGCCATTGCCACCATCCCGCTGGCCTTGGTTCGCTTATATCCCGTGAGCGCCATGACATCCGTTATACTTAACCAAAGTTTGCTTTTGAACATACTGACCACCTCCCCCTAGCTACTTATCTTTAAGTTCCTGACATTTGCTGCCCACCGGACAAATCTCCCGGCAGTAAGCCTGCAAAAGCTCGGGCGCATCATATTCCTTGGCCATGAT
Source organism: Pseudoselenomonas ruminantium (assembly GCA_902798865.1). Classification (GTDB taxonomy): domain Bacteria; phylum Bacillota; class Negativicutes; order Selenomonadales; family Selenomonadaceae; genus Selenomonas_A; species Selenomonas_A ruminantium_L. The sequence continues at coordinate 1,088 of CADBYQ010000279.1, forward strand.
AAGCAATTCATCACGATGCGGCTGGCGAAGACCTCGTTCAATCTGATAAAGCCTTGTGGAACTGATGCCCACAATGTTCTCTGCGCTGGCCCGTGATTCAAAATCTGTGTCACGGGCGGCTGCCCGCATCCTGGCTTGGTAAAAAATGTTTTCGGAATCTCCGACAATTCTTGGCACGATTGAAAAACCTCCTTATAATTCCTGCGTATCGGCGCAGGAATAAATCTGTCCCTCCATGCTATAATCGCCTTGAAGGGAGATGCCTAGACTTATGCCGCAATCTCACCATTCAGCAACTTATCTGCAATCCGCAGCGCATCGTCCAGCAACCCTTTCTTTTCTAAGAACTCCGGCACGCTGGGCTTTTTCTTTAAGCCGTTTTCCTTCACATAGTAGGAAATGGAATTGCCGATACTGGTGCGGTATGCGGTATTGTATGCCGCCTTGAAGCGATGCCAACCTTCGCGGTAGGTCAAGCCGTTCTTTGCTGCATAAGCTTGAACCATAGCCACCAGCTTTTGACGTTTCGTGCCCTCGGTACATACGCCATTGAGCGTGTCAATTCGGGAAGATTGGATTTTCTGCTCCTTGCGGATTTCCTCGGTGTCGAGTCGCAGGCGGGCAAGTTCGCGCTCCTGCCTCTGCAATGCCTTGGCGCTTTCTACGAGAATATCAATCTGGGATTTCGGCTGCTCTTTCAGCTGCCGCTCCATTTCGTTGAAGGCCTCGATGTATTTGATTTTCCACTGCATCGCCTTGGCTCCAGTGAAGCCCATCACCAAAAGGCTGAATCCGTCTCGGTTCATCAGGTACATAGGGTATTGCTTGCCTCGGTTCTCGTAGGTGGTTTCGTAGAAAAATCTCGTGGCGGAATTTTCCGCTGCCAAAATGCCGCGAACTGACTCCAATACATCTTTATGCGGTCTGTCAAAAGTCTCAGCCACCTTGCGGCTATCCGTAACTACCTGCTCATTGTCTACCTGCACCAGCTCATCGATGTTGGTGTTGGCGATTGTCATTACTTTCATGTAAATCCTCCTTTACCGCTTTAAGCGTTATCGCCTGTCAAAAAAATAATGTCGGCATAGCGTACCCCGTACACGCGCTCAATCTTTTCGATGATGGGAACATCTGGAAATGTTTTCCCACTTTCATAATTCTGCAACGTGTACAAGCTGACTCCGATACGTTTAGCGGCCTCTTTT
>CADBYQ010000280.1 GCA_902798865.1 Pseudoselenomonas ruminantium
ATGGAACCGGCGGGAACATTACAAAGACGGAGAGGCCTGTGACGGGGATGGCTAAAGAGTACATCGAGAAAGAAGCATTGATGGCAAAGATAGACGCTTGGGAAGAATCCGCCCGGAATGGAACAAACCCAAACTGCAAGAACGGAAATGAGTATGAAGCGGCTATGGATATCGCAATCATGGTCGAAGAAGCGCCCGCCGCCGATGTGCGGCCTGTGGTGAGGGGGAAGTGGGAATACATATCGTTTATGACTGTTAAATGTTCTAATTGCCAAGGAATTTTTCATGAATTAGAAGGGGATAATTTCTGCCCATCCTGCGGGGCGATGATGGGAGGTGCGGAAGATGAACCCTGACAACATCTTTGCCGGGAGTATCAGCGCAGACCGAATTGACTATAACGATGCGGTGGGATTCTATGACCCTCAGTCGGTTAAAAATCAAAACCGACTGCTTGAAAGGCAAGCGGAAATGATAAGCCCGTACAATTAAAGGAATGTCCACAAGCAAAAGCTAAGTACGATATGCCAACAAAAGACAGATGCGTTACTTGTTGGCACGACTGGCTCAAGCAGGAGGTGTCTGATGGCTGAAAGAATTACATGGACAGAAGAAGAACTAGAAGAAATGCGCAAAGCTGATGAAGAAATCGAAAAGCACTTTGCAGACCATCACAGGGCCGTGGCTCGTGCCTACTACTGGAAACATCGGGAAGAATGTCTTGCTTACGGACACGATTATTATCAGCGGAACCGTGAAAAGCTGAAAGCAAAGGCGTTGGAATACTACCACGCTAATAAAGGAGCAAAAAATGGATAATTGCTATAAATGCGAGAAAGAGTTAGCTGAGAAAATCGTAAGAGAATATGAGAGAAGGATTTCAATGGATAACGTGAACCATCCAGAACACTACACCAAAGGCGGTGTTGAGTGTATCGAAGCTATCAGGGCGAGCATGACCCGTGAAGCGTTCTGCGGCTACTGCAAGGGAAATATCCTGAAGTATATCTGGCGATATGAGGACAAAGGCCAAGGAGAGGATTTGAAGAAAGCAAAGGTCTATCTAGATTGGCTGATTTCGGAGGTGGACTAATGGCGGTGTTAATCAAAAACATGGATATCCCGGAATCTTGTTCATCGTGTAGACTTCGGCAAGATGGTTGGTGCTACGCAATCCCAGAGGGTGAGATTCAGCCGGGAAACACAAGACCAGACAGACGGCCCGATTGGTGCAGATTGGTTGAAGTATCAGCCCACAAAGCCCCGGATTACAAGCTTTTGGAAGATGCGGGGTTGGAGTTATGAACTGGACAAAAGACCAAATAGAAACGCTCTACAAGCTTCGGAATAAGGGACATAGCTACGAGTATATCGGCAGAATAATAGGCAAGTCGGCAATAGCTTGCAAGCGCTATGCACAGCGCAAGGCGTTCCACCGAAGCACGGGGGGAATATACAAGCAAACGATTTGCTGGGATTGCATACACGCTGTTCCAAATCCTGATACGGGGGATGGATGTTCGTGGAGTGAAAAACAAATCCCGGTTGAAGGATGGAAAGCGGAAGGGACACGGTTGATGAGCTATGCAAATGATGACCCACGGGAGTTTTCATCTTACCTAGTTACTGAGTGTCCAAGGTTCAAAAAGGGCTGAACTTGGTACATATTCCCGTTTTCGTGAAATTTTAGTAAAATTAGGTGTGGCCACGGGTGCCTCCTTTCATACATAAGCCGAAGCACGTAAAATCGGCTCATACCATTTCGGCTTCTTTTGCTGTTTTTCAAAGCGGGTGGTATGCCCCAGTGCAATTCTGGTTGTGCATTTTATTTAGAGGTCAAGAAATGAAAGCACCATGTAAGGACTGTGAAAAGCGTCAGGTGGGTTGCCATGATGCTTGCGAAGAATACAAAACCTTTGCGGAGGAACAGCGGTCTAAGCTGAAGTTTTGTTCCGCAAGGCAAACAGACGTTTACATAGCACAACGAAGGAGGGCGAAAAAGTGAAGCTCAAAGAGCTGGCGGCGGTGCCTGCTGATAAGGCCTGCCTGCTCCAGGAGCTGCAGCGGCTGCGTGAGTATTTCCTGCATAACCGTGGCAAATATGGTGTCATGGAAGATCTCTGGCTCATGCAGATGAAATGGCAGGCACCATCGCTTATGCATTGGATGCTGGGCGGCTGCCTGGCTACCGTGGTGGTGTATATGATGCTCTATGGTGCAGGTCTTATGCCGCAGGTCGGCTGGTCGTTGTTCTTCATCCTCTGGG
>CADBYQ010000281.1:0-2215 GCA_902798865.1 Pseudoselenomonas ruminantium
GATGGCTATATTCACAGTGTAAGTGTGGCTGGTGGTGTCATTGAGCAGACGGATAACGGTAAATCCGGCGGCTCTCTGGCCAACTTTGTTTCCAATACCAGCGGCAAATTCAGCAGCTTCAAGGATGGCTATCAGAACTACTTCAAGCCCGATGAAAAACAGGATAATGGCTCGGTATTCAGCCGCACGATGGACAGATTTAAGCAGAGCCAGGAGGACAAGGACAAACAGGAAACCGGTGTGGCCAACATGACTGGTGGGCAGACTATGCCCAGTTTCACGCTGGCTGGGGCGGGCAGTGTTTCGGTGAACCTGTCGGCGAACCAGACAAAATCGGCTTTGCGGGATGCCAAGGTCACGTTGCGCTCTAATGGTGCGGATGCGGCGGCATTCGCCAATAAGGCATCGGATTCGTTGTTCCTCGGTGCTTGGAGCGGCGGCGCGGCTTTAAGTTTCCAAAATATTAAACTGAAGAAGAATACATCGGATTCGGCGACCACGGTAGGTATTTCTGGAGCTGTGGCGGTAAACAAAGTTACGAGCGATGTGCTGGCGCAGGTTAAGAACAGCAAAATTCAGGAAATTGATCATGCACAACAGGGCAGCTTCGTGAATACCGCTGAAAAGAAAGGTGCTTTGTTTGCCGGCGGTGTGGGGCTTACGGTGTCACAGGCCAGAAAGAACAGTTACAATTTCACGGGGGCAGCATCCACTTCGGTAAATATCGGCAGCAGCAACGTAGATGCGCAGGTCGTGAACGCAACGGCAACAACGAAAAACATCAGCAATAAAGCAATGGATACCGATACGCAGGTTACGGGCGGCGTAAATCTGTCCATAGCGGCTGGCGGCAATGGTGCGACCTCTGCCGGTGGTACAGTGGCGTTTGCCCATTTGCAAAACAAGGTAAATGCCATGTTCGATGGCGGCACTTATAATGTTTTGGGTAATCTGCGCAATGAAGCAATTGCTTCACTTACGCAGGTAGGCGGAGCCGTGGGCGTATCGGTGGCGGCACCGAAGGATGGCAAGAGCTATGGTTTCCAGGGCGTAGCAGCCTATAATCGCTTGGAAAATGATACCAAGGCACTACTCAAAGGTTCGGCGACGATTAATGCTGATGCTGTGCAAAATCTCGCTCAGGACCAGGCATCGGATACCACAAGTGACTATAAGAAGTACAATGCCGCTTTACAGCAGACTGATGTGGATGTTGATGGTGACAGCTACACCGACCAATTGCCGCAGAATAATAACGAAGACACCAAGGCCATCAATGAGGATTTGGCGAAGAAAGGCAGCTATGGCAACAAGATCATTACCGCAGCCGTCGGCTTGGCTTCCTCGAAAAATGGTTCGGGCCTTGCGGCTATGGCCATCAGCGATGTGAAGAACGATTTTTCTGCGAAAATTGAAAATGGCACCATTACGCTGTATAATGCTGGCCAGGATGCGCTGAAAGTCCGCGCCTATTCCAATACGTTGGATGTGAATACGGCTGCTGGCGCAGCTGTGTCCAAGAGTGGTTTTGGTGCAGCAGGGTCACTTAGTCTGCAGTTTACGGATAATGATGTGACCGCTGGGGTAGAAAACGTCAAGAACTTGTCGGCAAAGGGGATTTCGATAGAGGCCGGTACGGGTGCATCGGAAATCAATGTTGCCGGACAGGTGAGTGTTTCAGGTGGTGCTGCCTTTGGCATGGCGATGGCCTATAATCTCCTGAATAATGATACCAATGCTTACCTGAAAGACAGTGCGATAAACCCGGATCTCACGAAATTTGACCCTGGCAGCGCTATGCTCGCCGTTAAGGCCGACAGCAAAGCGTCTGTTTACGCCGTGGGTGCTGGTGTTGGCATTTCCAAAGGTTTAGGGCTGAATGGAGCTTCGGCGATTAACCGTGGTCATAATTCCACGGCTGCCGTGGTGGAAAACACCAAGGCAAACGCAATCAAAAAGGCTGACATAACTGCTGCGGATACCTCGAAGAAACTGGCTGTAGTGGGTAATGTACAGGGCAGCGGCACGGCTGCTATTGGCGGCGCTTTTGTCTATAACGACATTGGCAGCAGCGCCAATCATCAGAAAACCAAAGCAGCGGTCAAAAATAGTACGCTAAATGGCGTTAAAGACCAAAACAGTGATTTGACGGTGACGGCTAAAGATGACAGCAAGCTGACTACTGTTGGTGCAGGTGTAGGCCTCAGCACTGGTG
>CADBYQ010000281.1:2249-4407 GCA_902798865.1 Pseudoselenomonas ruminantium
TTCTATCGAAGGCGCCAATATCGGCAGCGATAAGAGCCGCTTTGCCGTGACAACAGCTGCCGATACCCAGGATAATCTGCGTACGGTAGCAGCAGTATTGTCGGCTTCCAAGAATGCGGCCATTGGTGCAGGTTTGGTCATGAACACCGATAAGGCGTTGACCAGTGCACAGATTTCCGGCGGCAAACTCTATACCACCGGACTTACGATAGATGCCAAAGGTCTTTCGGCCATCAATAATATTGCGGCTGGCGGCGGTGTTGCAGCACAGGGGGCAGGTATTGTCGGTTCTGTGGCCATCAACGATATCCAGACGAAGAACCGTGCGGTCCTCAATGGCAATGCGGAAGTGAATGCTTCCGGTGACAGTGTGCTCATTGCCGCTCGTGGTGATGAAAACATCAAGAATATCGTGGGCGTTCTGGCCGCCGCCGGACAAGGGGCTGGTGTTGGTGCTGCTGTGGCGAAGAATACCATAGCAAGTGAGAACTATGCCGCTGTTGAAGGCGCGAATACTAAGGTTACAACGAGTGGTGCTAAAGATAGGAAAGTAAAGGATAAGCTGAATAATGCTGACCAGGCAATTGTGGGCAAACTGGCTTCGGCAGCCAAGGACAAAAACAATAAGTCCAATGCTGCTGATGGTGAAAAGATTCTGGATGCTGCCGCTAATCTGGCAGATTTGCGGGGCGAGTCCACTTATAAGGGGATTGCTGTGTCTGCTTCCGGCACGCATACCATCAAGTCCCTGCTGGTTAATGCAGGCGTTGCCGGACAAGGCGCTGCGATAAACGGCACCTTTAATGTCAATGAAATTGGTGGTTCCACGAAGGCGTTGGTGGATAAAGCAAGGCTGAGCACAGATGCAGATGCAAATATTGTGGCGCGTGATTATACCAATTCCTATGGTCTTGTCGGTACGGTCAGTGCTGCGGGACAGGGCGTTGGCGCAGGTATGGGCAGCGACAGCCAGACGATTACGCGGGAGACAACAGCTTTGCTGATGGGAACAAAACACCCCTATGATGATGTATATGCCCGTAACCTGAATGTTGAAGCGGTTGGCTGGCAGGGAATCGCTTCGCATGCAGCCGGTATCGGCTTTGCCGGTATGGGAGCAGGCCTTATCAACGGAACAGGTGTCTATGACCTGCGTTCGCAGACCAATGCCAGCGTGAAGAATGCTAAGTTGAGTCTATGGGGCAACTTTGATGTGCTGGCTGACCATCATGGCAAAATCTACAGTGACATCTATTCCCTGGGTGTTGCCGGAGCAGGTGTCGGTGTTGGCACTGGCGTAGCTGTGGTCAAAGAAGACAGCCGTGTCAAAGCGGAAATGGAAGGCACAGAGGCGGGTTTTCAGGTTCGGGGAGCGAACAACCAGAATCAGGCAGCTGTAAAGGCCCTGAATGATACCCGGCTTACCTATGAACTTTACAATATTGGCGGCGGTGGTATTGGCGGTCTGGCAGGCTCCATCGGTGTGGCGAATGTGACTGGTGATGTAACAGCGCGTGTAGCCAATAGCTCCATGAAGGCTGCTTCAATGGGGACAGGCTATAATCGTCTTGACCCGGTCAAGATTGAAGTGCTTGCACAAAATAAACTGGGCTTCAATAATACTGCTTTTACAGGAGCATTGGGGCTGGGCGCTGGTGTGGGCGTAGGCGTGGTCATCAATACGCTGGATAGCAGAACAGCGGCCGTTTTGGATAATGCTGACCTCAAAGCCGGGGAAATCGACATCCGGGCAAAAGACGAGCGCAATATCGAGCAGAGTGCATATAATGCTTCTGCTGGTACTGTGGGCGCATCTGCCAATGTGATGATTACGAATGTAGGCCAGAAGCTGGCTGATCGCTATGAATCGGCGACCAATAAGGGCAAGGCAGCCGATGGTTCGCAGGTGAACACCAGCGATCTGTTGACCCGGGCAAATCAGGCGGTCAAAGGCAATCAGCTCAATAGCTCGACTACAGATGGCCGGACAGGCAGCAGCACAGCAGCTGCAGCTGACAGCGGTGGAAAGAGTGGTGCTGGTGTAAGCTTAACGGTAAAAGGCTCCAAGCTTATCTCGAACAAAGGCAATATCGTTTTGGACAGCGGCGTTCTCAATAATGTGCGGCAGGAAAATAAATCCGTTGCCATTGGCGGCGCA
>CADBYQ010000282.1 GCA_902798865.1 Pseudoselenomonas ruminantium
AGGGCAAGGCTGACAAAGCTGATAAAGCTGATAAAACGGGCAAACAGGAAAAAACGAAACAGAAGTAATTTAGACGAACAAAATAGGGAGGAATTCGCTTGAGCCAGCGTTTTGTAATTTTGGATGGCAGCAGCTTGATGTATCGTGCCTTTTACGCTCTGCCGCCGCTGACGGATTCCCAGGGTCGGCCGACCAATGCGATTTTTGGTTTTTCCAATATGCTCACGAAGCTGCTTACGGAATTACAGCCGGATAAACTGGTCATTGCCTTTGATAAGGGCAAAACCACTTTTCGCACGGAACGTTATGCCGATTACAAGGGAACCCGCGACAAAACACCGGAAGAGCTCCTCGCCCAGATTCCGCTGCTGCATGAATTTGCAGCAGCTTTTGGTATCTCATTTATCGAAAAGGAACGCTATGAGGCCGATGACATTATCGGCACGTTAGCGACAAAGGCGGCGGGAGCAGGTCACGAGGTTATGGTGGTCACGGGGGACCGTGATGCTTTGCAGCTTGTGCGGCCAAATCTGAAGGTGTTATTGACCAAGAAGGGCATTTCCGAATTAAAGGAATACGATGAAGCAGCTTTTACTGAGGAATATGGTTTTGCACCCATTAAGCTTATCGACTTAAAGGGCCTCATGGGAGATACCTCCGATAATATCCCCGGTGTGCCGGGCGTAGGGCCCAAGACAGCCAGCAAACTGCTGCTTGAATATGGCTCGTTAGAGGAAGTCTTAAATCATATTGAGGACATCTCCGGCAAGAAACTCAAGGAACGTCTGACCGAAAACAAGGAGCAGGCCATTCTCTCGAAGGAACTGGCGACCATCGAATGTCAGGTGCCGGATATGGAACTGGATTGGCCGAGCTACAGTATTACGCCCGACCATCAGCGGATGCAGGCATTCTGTGACAGCTATGAGCTTAAAGCGGTCTGGAAAAACTTCGTAAAGATTTACGGCGAGGGCGAAACGGAAATTCTGCTGGATTTTTCTGCACCTGCGGCTGTGGAAGTTGACCTGTCGTATGATATTTGGGATAAAGCTGCTGCAGAAAAAGAACTGTCGGCGGCAGAAAGTATCGCCGTCAGCGGCGTATTTACGGGCAAGGCACCGTTTGCCAAGCTTACGGGCGCAGCGGTCTGCGTGCTCCCTGCCAAAAAGCTGGGCTTTATTGCCGATAGCGAAGGCCTGTTGGTATTACAGAAGTTGATGTCCGAAAAGCCTGTTGCAGTAAAGGGCTTAAAGGCTTATTATCAGGCAGGTGTGGCTGCGGCCGCCAGCTTCTTTGATATTGACCTGGCCGCATATCTGTTAGCACCTGAGGCTAGCAAATATGAATTGGATAGATTGGTGCAGGAATATCTGCCCATTCTGCAAAAGCCGGAAGGTTTGACTGGTGAACAGGCAGAAACTGTCTGGGAGGCCTATGCCTTGGCCAGCCTGCAGCCCGTATTAGCGGCTAAGCTTGCTGAATTGAAGCTGGAAAAACTCTATGCCGATATTGAGCTGCCATTGGTCGAAGTGCTGGCGGCCATGGAGCAGAACGGCATTTATATCAATCGTGAGGAACTAGATAAGAAGGGGGCAGAGCTTGAGGCCCGCTTAAAGAACCTGCAGGATTATATCTATGTGCTGGCGGGCACAGAGTTTAACATCAACTCGCCCAAACAGTTAGGTGAAGTCCTCTTTGAACGGCTGGAACTGCCGCCGGTGAAGAAGACCAAGACCGGTTATTCCACCAATGCGGAGGTGCTTGAAACTTTGCGGGACAAGCATCCTGTGGTGGAACAGGTGCTGCAGTACCGCACGTTGAGCAAGTTAAAGTCCACTTACATTGATGGGATGCGGGATTTGATTGGTGCAGAAGGGCGCATTTATACCAGCTTCAATCAGACGGTCACGGCTACGGGCAGGTTATCCAGCTCGGACCCGAACCTGCAGAATATCCCTGTGCGTACAGAAGAAGGCAGAACCATCCGCGCACTCTTTGAGCCGGGTGAGGGCTATGACTGCCTGTTGTCGGCGGATTATTCCCAGATTGAACTGCGCATTTTGGCGCATGTGTCGCAGGATGAATTGTTCATGGATGCCTTTAAGAAGGAGCAGGACATTCATGCCCGTACGGCTTCCGAGGTATTTGGCGTGCCATTGGAACAGGTCAGCGGCGAATTGCGCCGTCATGCCAAGGCCGTTAATTTCG
>CADBYQ010000283.1 GCA_902798865.1 Pseudoselenomonas ruminantium
TGGGAGTCGGATAGGTATAGCACCAGATATTTATCTGCCGGCAGAGAAGATTTTAACCTGCGGATTATGGTGCTTTTTCCTACGCCGACCATGCCTGTGAGCACGCCAAAGAGCTGATGCTCTGCAACATAACAGAGCCGGCCGATAACCTCCTGCAGATTATCTGACAGATACAAGGCTTCCGCTGGAATCTGATTGCTGAACGGTGTGTGCTTCATACCGAAAAATTCCTCAAACATCCACACACACCTCCTTGGCTATGCTGCTGAAGTGTGTTGCTTGTGCAGTGGGAACTGCCTTGGCTTTGGCGGCTTTTTCCCTCAGACCGGTAAGCAGTCTGGATTCGGAGGCTTCGACCGTAAACTTTGGTGGAAAAGCTTTGCTGCCTTGACAATTTTCGCCAATGACCAGCTTTTTCGCACGGAACGGCTCGAAATCTTTATGGTGAATTTCTATTTCATCCAGCCAGGTAGTGTCGTAGAGAACTTCCACCTTACGGCCGATGAGTTTCATGCCGACCTCATACTGGGCACCGTTAAAGTTGATGCACCCGGTCTTGTCTACCTGACGTTCTTCGGTATGAAGGAATGCTTCCCGCAGGGCTTCGGCAGGTGGATAGTAAATAAGATGTGTGTCTGTACGCCATGCTGTAGATGGCGACATACCATTCAGGCCGCTATGCCCGCTTTTATGATATTGCTCATTGAGCCAGGCAGTGAAAAAGGAATTCAATTCATCCAACGTACGTGGCTTTTGCAGCGCACATTCCGCCAGGAACGAATCGACCGTTCGGTTGAATCGCTCGATTTTCCCTTTGGATTCCGGAGAATACTCTTTCGCATGCAATAACCGGATGCCAAGCTTTGCGCAGGCATGTTTCAGCCATTTGCTGCGGTATTGTTTGCCATTGTCGACAAAGAGCGCTCCCGGCTGACCACACTGCATGATGGCAAGCCGCAGGGAATCCTCGATAATATCCGTAGTCTGGTTTGCATAGAATTTAGCGCCAACAACAAAACGGGTAGCGTCGTCAATCCACGCAGCCATATAGGTCTGCTGCATCTTTCCTTTCGGTCCGATAGGAAGATAAGGTCCATACTTGATGTCACCTTGATAAAGTGCACCACGGTAGGATTTTTGAAAGCGGCGCGCAGCAGGCGTAACCTGCTGATACATGGCAATCTGCTTAGCCCCAAAGCCACGCTTCTGAAGATGGCGTTGCAGTGTGCTGCGGGTAACCGTTTCCGGCTGAATAAAACCTTCCAGTTCCAATATTTGGATAAGTGTCTGGACACTGCGTGTTGGACATTCCCGGCGCAGTTCAATAGCCTTATCTACTATTTCAGAGAAATTCGCTGGAAGTTTTGAAGCTGGCTGCTTTGGGATTGGCGCTTTAGGCTCCAGTCCGGCAAAGCCATTTTCCTTGTAGTGTTGGTACCATCTTCCAATGGTACGGTAGGATACGCCGGATGCCGATGCTATTTTGTTTTTTGTTGCACAGAACATGTCGGCATCCAGATTTGGATCCAGTAACGGGCTGATGATTTCAAAACGTTTGGCAGCTATTTCCTGAGGTGATTCTTTTTTACTCATATGGCAGAGCTCCTTTCCTTAATTTGAAAAGAGCATACCATGTTACGGGCCGGGACAACAGGCAAACTGTGTACATGGGAAAAAGCTTGCGGCACAGAGCAAGGGCGTGACAAAGGATGCCCAATGCCGTTTTGTTTGGCGAAGATAAGTCAGCAGAGATGGGCCAAACAAGGGATATGCATTCTTCTGGACAGAGCGCAAAAGTGTTTCAATATGCGGCGCTGTCTGACGATGCTCAGCCTGCCAGCGCCGTATTGTAGAGTCGTCTGCCATACAGGTGTCGATGGATTTGCCATCCACCACATCCTGGATAATAGACGACTCGTAATGCTTGTAAGGCCGGATAAAGTTAGGCTGCTCAACATGAACATGTCTGCAGGCCGGACAGATTCCTACGGGAATATCCAACTGAATTCTGCAGCCGCATTTCATGATGAGTTTACGCCTGTACGTGCCGTGACCGGACAATGGCGTATGGCAAAACGGGCAAATGCATTCCGATTCATCTAAGCTGACGACTAAAAATATGCGTAAACTTATTGAAAATAACGCTGTAACGTGTTATGCTAACCATGCTGATTATTATTGGCAGCCACGTTGCAGGGGGG
>CADBYQ010000284.1 GCA_902798865.1 Pseudoselenomonas ruminantium
TATTCCGATTGGGCAGGCCATCGGGCATATCCGGATAGCCCAGGCTAAGGGACGCGCACACCCATTCGTCTTCTTTCATGCCTAAGGTGTGGAGATAGTCTACCAGCACAGGGTTATCCTGCAGCCAACGCAGTTGATTGATCCAGCAGGCGCCCAGATCCAAAGCATTGGCGGCAAGCAGCATGTTTTCCGTTGCCGCGCAGGCATCGGCCATGTTGTTGTCATAGTTCTTTTTGTTCGCCACGACAATCAGCACGGGGGCGTTGTACTTAAATACGTAGTTCCCCTTCTTGGACAGTTTGATAGCGCCTCCGATATTATCCTGATTATCCGGTGTGATGTCCATTTTGGCAAACTCAGATTGCACCAAATCCACCAGTTTTTCCAGTACAGCGGCATCGCGAATGACCAAAAAATGATTGGTGTTCTTATTCTTGCCACTGGGTGCACGGCGACCTGCCTCAATTACTTTTTCGAGCAGGGCCTCTTCGACCATTTCCGGCTTGAACTTGCGCGTGCTGTGCCGGGTAGCAATTATGGTTAAAGCATCTTTTTCCATATTATTTCTCCTCACTCCGGGAATTTACGGACATTGTAGGATTCCTTGATTTTTACCGTCAAGTCCTCCAAACTGATGCCGCCGGTCGATTCTACCGCAGCCAGGACTGCCCCCTCGACCAAGGGACAATCCAGCATTCTCACCTTGCTGTCCTCTTTATCTTCGATGACGATTTCTGTAGTCATTACGGCGCTCCCCATGTCCATAAGCACGACCACGCCATCTTCTGAATATACCTCATCGATAGCAGCACTTATCTTGCTGTAGCTTGTGCCCAATTCACCATCTTCCAGACCGCCTGCGGCAGCCAATGGCGCATGCGGGGCCATCATTTTGGCGATTTCCACGACTCCTGCTGCCAATTTTTCACTATGCGATACAATTACTATCCCGACCAATTTGCTCACCCCATTGGAACTCTTGTTTCCTTACAGACATTTTTCGATTTCCTGCAGTATAAATAAGGAAGATGTTGCTCCCGGGTCCTGATGGCCAATACTGCGTTCCCCCAAATAGCTTGCCCGTCCCTTTGTGGCCGCTATGGTCTTGGTATACTCTACGCCCGCTTCTGCTGCGGCAACAGCTTTCTGCAGAGCGGCCTTCAGCTCATCTCCGGCTGCTACCGCCTCAGTAAACGCTTTATAAGCAGGACACAAGGCATCCAGCATGGTTTTTTCACCCTCTGTGGATTTTCCGCGTAATTTTACGCCGCCGACAGCCGCCTCCAACGCGGCAGCGAAATCAGCAGCCTCGATTGCCGACTTTCCCTTGAGCACATTGCCGGCTTTCATAAAAGCCGTGCCATATAGTGGTCCCGAGGCCCCGCCTACATTCGACACGAGCTGCATACCTGTACCCTTCAGCAATGCGCCGATATCGCCATTTTCCCATTCGGGGAGTTTATCCATTACCGCGTTAAAACCACGGACCATATTAATGCCATGGTCGCCATCACCGATTTCATTATCCAGCTGCGTTAAATAATCTTTTTCTGTCTCCATTCGTGCTGCAATAGCGCGAATGATTTCTGCCATTTTTGCTGTATCTATCATGTTTGTTTCCCCCTTGCTCAGCATTTCCATGCCGGCGTATCCGCTTGGGCATCGTATAGTGCCTTCAATTCATCATCAAGCCGCAGCAGGGTCAGCGAAAAGCCTGCCATCTCAATAGAGGTCATAAAGTTGCCGACCATGGTATCGTAGACCTTTACGCCCTGCTCTTTGAGATAATCCTGTACAAAGTTGTTGATGATATAAAGCTCCATAAGCGGTGTTGCCCCCATACCATTTACGAGAACAACGACTTCCTGTCCTTGGAAATCCAAATCCGCCAATATCCTGTCCAAAAGTTTTTTGGCTGTTTCATTTGCTGTACTGAGTTTTTCCCGATCCGTCCCCGGTTCGCCATGAATGCCGATACCGATTTCCACTTCGTCCGCATCAAGTTCAAAACCCGGTTTACCGGATGCTGGAACGGTACAAGGCGACAGCGCCATGCCCATCGTCCGGACATTGGCAATGACCTTTTCGGCTACAGCCTTGACCTCCGGCAGACTTGCGCCCTGTTCAGCCTTGGCACCGGCGATTTTATGCACCAGAACCGTACCGGCTACCCCGCGGCGGCCTGTCGTATAGAGACTG
>CADBYQ010000285.1 GCA_902798865.1 Pseudoselenomonas ruminantium
GGTGATGTTTTTCCGTAGCTTTTGACAAGCTTGTCTATGGCGAAGGAAAAATATTACCGGTCCGGCGGGCGTCTTAATGTGCATATGTTAACTACCACTTAATCCCCAAAATCTTCTCCAGCAACTCCTCCTCCGAGCTTGCCTCAATCTCCACCAGATTACGAGGCTGCAGCTTCGCCTGTTCCTTTTCCTTCTCCTCTGCTTCTTTGGCGGCTTTCTCCTTTTCCTCAGCCTTCTTTTCCTTTGCTTCTTCCAGCCGTTCCTGCTGCTCAGCATTCATCTTTTCCAGCTGGGCAAAGAGCTTCATATTGCCTTCATCGTCAAAGGTAATCGCCACCTGCTTAAAATGCACGCCTTCACCGAGCTTGCCACTGTCTTCAAGACGCTTGGTCATATCAATGGCCGATTCCATCTGACCGATAACCTTTTCCGCATATTCATCATCACTGGCCATATGCTCCAATTCTTCCTTGGTAAAGACCACCGAATACTGCTTGGTCCCCTTATCCATATAATTCTTCATGTCCTCCTGATTTTCGGCCACGAAAAAATCATAATCCCCATACTTCTCCTGCAGCTTGGCAAACAAATCCTGCGCCTTCTGCGAAAGCTGCGTACCGCCGGCCTTCTGCTGCCCAGCTAACGCCAGTCCATCCGCCGACAACTCCACCTGCGTCTCCGGCATATACGGAGAAAACGGCTCCTGTGCCTGCTCCTTCTTCTGCGCACTCTGCCCTTTCTTCCCCACCTGCCCCATATTCTGATAAAACGAGGCCGCAAAATTCGTACTGATGTTATTCGACATGACAATCTCCTCCTGTGACAAAACCGAAATCCTTTTCAACGCCCCCAACAGGGTATAGATAGTTATTATCAGTATAGCATGCTATGTTTATAACAAAACTTAACAAATAATATTACCGTTTTTAATAAACTTTATTGCTCATTAACTGCTCTCGACAAGCCGAGTAAGTGGGAAGACCTCACCAAGCAAGCGGTCTACGCAGCAACTACTACAACTGGACGTAGCACTACGCCCTCTATCCCATAGGCATTAGCTATTTGGGAATACCTATTGTTTTTGCTATTTTCAAATAGGCGGCTTTGCCGCTGAACGAGGTGTCTACGTTGCCTAATGCACTTTTACATTATCAGCGGGGCGGTGTTTCAGCCATCTTCCTGACAAAAACCTTTCTAAGGCACAGTTTTCGTAGGTTCGTTATATTTATTATAACGAAATATTTAATGTTTGAGAATAGTTTGTTTATTTTTTTACTGTATATTTTCAGACTTTTACAAGATACAACCAATGTATACAGATACTTTTTTGTTCGAGACGCAAGACGGAGGGGGAGGCATAAATCTGACACTACGATACCATTGACAATCCCCTCTGCAACTATCAACCATACACAACTATAACGTACAAAAGCCGTGGAGGCAGATGATGTTTTTCCGACGCGTTTGACAAGCCTGTCTATGGCGAAGGAAAAGTATGATCAGCCGCCGGGCGTCTTAGCATATCGATGTAACTATATCCCTTTGCGTTCCCGCGCCTTTGCAATTAAAGATTCTGCCTGCGAAAAAGCCCCCGGCAGGTAATCTTCCTCCCACTCCCGTCCAGCTTTCTCGCTCTTTTTAATCGCCTCCCAGTCAACGGATTCGACAGCCGCCCCCGCAAACACATGCGGGTGCCGCCGTTCCATCTTATCGCTGACGGTCTTAGCTACATCATCCAGATTAAACAGTCCTGCTTCTTCTGCCAGCCGGGCATGAAAGACGACCTGCAACAGCAGGTCGCCCAATTCCTCTTTGAGATTTTCCGCCTTGCCCGTGTCCTTGAGGATATCTATACCCGCCAAAACCTCGGCGGCTTCCTCAATGCAGGCTGGCTTCAAGCTTTCGTGGGTCTGTTCCCTGTCCCAGGGACAGCCTTTCTCCGAGCGCAGGACTTCGACAATTTTTTGCAATCGACGAAGTTCATCTTGTTTCATTTCAGCGTCACCAGTTCATATTCACGCGTACCCATGCCGATTTTTTCTGCATGTTCCAACGTTTCCTTCCAATGCACATTCGGATTGTTGTCCATAAATACATCATGGTGATGATGCCAATCCTCTTTGGCCAGATTGTCGCCTAACTGGCTGTCGCGGACAGGTGTTGCCTTCTGGCAGGCATCGGCAAGAA
>CADBYQ010000286.1 GCA_902798865.1 Pseudoselenomonas ruminantium
TAAGTTAGTTGCAAGTCCAATTCAGCTCCAATTCAAGTCCAATCGGGAATTGGAGCAGGATTGGAGTTACATGGGATTTACATGGGAGTTGATAATGCTTTTGCCAAAGGCTCTATCTGTGCAAATAAATCCTCTATCTTAGAAACTATACGATGCTGCTCAGAGAGAGAAGGGAGGGGGAAATAACATTGGGTAATTTTTTTTGCCTGATACTACTGGCTGAGCAGTTGCATTGTTTTGTTTACCCAAATTCATGAATCTAAGAGAATAAATTAAGAACTCTCTATGTATAAGTGATTTCGGATATGATGTTATGAATGCATTATCGGTTACCCAAGCTTTTTCCGGTGTCAAATGGCGGCTGTGCAGCCATGTCTGGAGGGATGAAAGTAGGCACTAATTGCATACCTCTGCCACCCGTTTTTCCAATTGATGCCTGATGAGGTTGCAATTAGTCGATTAATTAAGGTCTAATTAATGCCTAATTACCCTGCAATTAATGCCTAATTACCCTGCAATTAATGCCTAATTACAACGTAATTAATGCCTAATTGACTTTTCCTGATTTCACTAGACACTTTTTCTCTTCATTAGCTGAAATAGTAGACGGATGTTTTTTTGTCGTACTGCCTCAATAGACACAAGCGAAAAAGCTGTGCTGTTTTTGTTGACACTTCTGTCATGCTGGACACGCAGAGCCCGGGCTGGCTTGTTCGGCAAAACTGGATGCCCCTCGATGGGGCATTCAGTTTTTGTCAGGTGCGCTGGCATACGCCGCCGCCCAGACTGGTTGTTCGGCTCGGCAAAGGTACGGCATTTATTTCATTCTCTGTCTGTCTTTTAGGATAAATTTTGTTTTTCCACATCTTTTTCTGCTCTCCCTGCTCCAGATGCACCACCGCAGGTATCTTGTAGCCGATGCTCATATGGGGACGGTAGTTGTTGTAGAAGTGGATGAAGCGCGGGATGAAATTCTGCGCATACCCGAAGGAGGGGAGCTGCTTCTGGCGGTAGACACTTTCCACCTTTATTATACCGTTGGAGCGCTCTGCGATGGCATTGTCCGTAGGCTTGTAGTCCTCGCACATGGAGATGGTAATCTCGTGCGCCTTGAGCATGGCCACGTATGCGTCGCAGCAGTACTGCACACCACGGTCGGAATGGTGGATCAATCCCTTGAGTGTCTCGCTGCCCGACATCGCCACAGCCTGGTCTGTGGCCATCTTCAGTGCCTCGATGCTGATGGCAGCCTTGAGCGACTGAGCCAGAGCCCAGCCGACTATCTTGTGCGAGTAGGCATCGGTGATGAGATGCAGGTAGCACACGTCGCCGCCTGACAGGGCGATGTAGGTGATGTCAGCTACCCACAGCTGGTTGGCAGCGGTCGGTATGAAGCCTTTTATCAGATTCTTGTACTTGTGGTAGCGGTGGTTGGAGTTCGTCGTGTGGCGGGGCTTCGGCTTGGGAAGCATAAGCCCCTTACGGCGCATCAGCACGAAGAAACGGTCGCGCCCAGGTACGAAGCCGCGTCCGAACATCGCAATGAGCATCAGCCACAGCTTGTAGCCACCTATACCGGGATCTTCCTCGCGGATTTCTTTGACAGCCTCGATGACCTTACGCTCATGTGCCACCTCCTGTTCAATGTCAGCCTTCGACTGGTAGAAGGCCTGACGGCAACGGCCAAACAGCCGGACTACGAGGGCGACCGCATGGCCGAACTCGTTGACCAGTTCCATTGCTACTTGGCCCCAGATTTTTTTCTTATCGCAATGTCGAAGTACTCCTCGGCCTTGTCTATCATCATGTCACGGGCCAAGGTCTCCAGACGGGAGAATTCCAATGCCTTCTCCAGTTCCTTAATACGCTTCTTGAGTTGCGTATTCTCATCCTTGTAGCTGTCCTTGCTGCGCTTTGCCATTTCATCTTCGTTAGGTTCCGGCTGCAAAGATATAGATTTTTCTTCAGTTTCATACTTCTGCATCCATTTATTAAGAAGAATGGACCCACAAAGATTGTGTTGTTTGGCAAAAGCGTACTTGCTCAAACCTGATTCGTGATACTCTCTAAGAAGACGAAGCTTCTCATCATCACTGTACTTGGTTGGACTTTTTCTCATAAGTATTACACATTTTAATTGTTCATAAATGTGTCTACCTATATCAGTATAAGTCAGACCTTCAA
>CADBYQ010000287.1 GCA_902798865.1 Pseudoselenomonas ruminantium
TGAGCATTATGGTCAGGTTAAAAACTTCCATGTGTCTAACCGCCAGCAATATCAGCTCTATGCTTTCCTGCAGGAAAACAAGCCGGACTTCCTGCTGATTCGTCATAACGGCCTTGCGCCCCTTGCCTCACGCCTGGGGATTCCTGCCGCGCCTTTGGGGGATGAACATATCGCTGTGGGCTATGATGGCATTGTGAATCTGGGCGAAACCATTTTGGAAATTTTGGCGCACAAGAAGTTCCATGACGATATCAAAAAACACGTCAAACTGCCGTATAAGAAGTGGTGGCTGGAACAGAAAGATGCCTATATTCTCGCCAAGCACCCCGAACTGGTGAAATTTGACGCGGACGAATATCGCGCCGAGCAGGAAAGAAAGGAGGCAGCCCATGCCTAAGATAAAAAAGGACAAGAACGGTCAGACCAATTCCATCAATCAGGTGCGCTACGGCTGTGCCCTGGGTGCGATGCATTCGGTCAGCGCGATTCCGGGAGCCATTCCCATCACCCATTGCGGCCCTGGCTGCGTGGACAAGCAGTATATGAGCCTGTCGTTTTACAACGGCTATCAGGGTGGCGGCTATTCCGGCGGTGCGGTACCGCCCAGCTCCAATCTGCAGGAAAAGGATGTCGTCTTTGGCGGTGCGAAACATCTTGACCAGCTTATTGCCGCATCGCTCAAAATACTGGAGGGGGATTTGTTCGTCGTGCTCAATGGCTGTATCCCCGAAATCGTCGGCGATGATATCGGAGCTGTGGTTGCCCGTTATCAGGAAAAAGGCGTGCCCATTGTGTCTGCCGAAACCGGCGGCTTTAAGGGCAATAATTTCACGGGCCACGAAATCGTCACCGAGGCAATTATCGAGCAGTATGTGGATAAATATGCTCAGGACAAAGAGACGAAAAAGAAGGGCTTAATCAATGTCTGGTCGGAATTGCCGTTCCAAAATACCTTTTGGCGCGGTGACTTGACGGAACTCAAGCGCATTCTGGAAGGGGCGGGCTGGGAGGTTAACATCCTCTTTGGCTATGGTTCCAAGGGCGTAAAAGAATGGCTGACCATTCCCAATGCCGAGTTCAATCTGGTGGTCGGCCCCTGGCTGGGCTTAAAGACAGCCAAACTGTTGGAGCGCAAATACGACCAGCCCTATCTGCACCTGCCGATATTGCCCATCGGCGCTAAGCAGGTGGCTGAATTTTTGCGGGCGATTGCTGAATTTGCCAAGGAAAATGAAGTGCAGACCGAGCGCTTTATCAAGCAGGAGGAAAAGGAATACTACTATTATCTGGAATACTTCACGGACTTTTATGCCGAATACTGGTGGGGCCTGCCCGCGGTTTACTCCGTAGTCAGCGATGCCGCCTATAATCTGGCCATCAATAAATTCGTGGTGAATCAGTTGGGGCTTATTCCGGGCAAGCAGATTATCACCGACCATACGCCGGAAAAATATCATGAGGCCATTCGGGCAGAATACCAGAAACTCGCCGAAGACGTGGGGGCTGAGGTGGAATTTGTGGAGGATGGTTATATCGTCAATCAGCTGTTGAAACAGGAAGATTACGGGCATAAACCGCCGGTCATCTTTGGCACCAGCTGGGAACGCGATACTGTCAAGGAATTGAACGGACATATCGTGGAAGTCAGCTATCCCGTGTCCTATGATGTGGTGCTGAATAAAACGTATATTGGCTACCGGGGCGCGTTGACGCTTTTGGAAACCATATTTACTACGGCGATTAGTAAATCGGCATAAAAGGTCAGTGGATAATCACTGGCTAAATATTGGTAGGAAACTCCGTTGCTGCGTATGCATCAACGGAGTTTCCTGTGTAAATTGCAGTTTGACAGTACGTGCTGAATTTTTTTGTTACAGCTCAGTTTGGGCAGAGGTGGTAATACTTTTCGCCGTTGCACTGAATGACCCACAAGGAAATGTATGGGCTTTTTAGGCACCTGCGCCGGGCAGGCCGGCGGCGCGTATGTTCAGCTCAACTTCTAGGAACTTTTTGTTTGTGGGCCAGTCCTCACTGCGTTCGGACAGTCGTTCCACGGCGAAAAGCATCACCACCTCCGCCCTGAGTGATGTCCGTATAAGACGACATTTTCGTAGTGACAAGCAGCAATTACATCGATGTTCTTGTTACGGGAGCAACGAGTTCGTGGC
>CADBYQ010000288.1 GCA_902798865.1 Pseudoselenomonas ruminantium
GAAGCTCACCAACCTGGACGTCCTGAAGAACGTGACCGCGATCCTGTTCTGCATGGCGCTCGGTACCGAGATCTCCGGCTGGATCGGCAAGCTGATCGGAATGAGCTTCCCGTCCTATGTCGGCGCAATGTTCGTTGCTATGCTTGTCCGCAACCTGAACGAGCAGTTCCACTGGTATCATTTCAGATTCCCGCTGGTGGACAGCACTGGCGATGTCATGCTGAATCTGTATCTTTCCATGGCGCTGATGAGCCTGAACCTGTATCAGCTGCTTGACCTGATTGGATCAGTTCTTATCATCGTCATCGCGCAGGTGGTAGTATTGGTGCTCCTTTCCATCTTCGTCGTTTTCCCAATCCTCGGAAAGAACTACGATGCAGCAGTCATGTGCGCGGGCCTTCTGGGGCACGGCCTTGGCGCTACGCCCTCCGCAATCGTGAACATGACGGCGGTCAAGGACAAGTACGGCATGTCCAGAAAGGCATTCATGATCGTCCCCATTGTCGGCGCGTTCCTAGTGGATATCATCTATCAGCCGCAGACCATCGCTTTCATCAAGTTCTTCGTGCAGGGCTTCGCAGACTGATGAAAGAGCGGAATAATAGAGATTAAACAACTAATGAGGGATGTGTCCAAGGAACTCATGAAAAAAATGAGAATTTATACAGAAGGCTGGACGACAAATGAATGCTGAAATACATAGTTCAGTGGATAAAAAAGCACAGCTGATTTCTAAGTAAGAAGCCGGTTGTGCTTTTATAACGGCATAGCTTATGAACTGCAGGATAAACAGATAAGGTCATTGCCTGCTGTCATTGTCTCGTGGCAGGACATATAGCTTTGCTGGTGTTGAAAGGACAGCTTGAAGGTGTTATAATCATGTATATTTTATATAAGTAAGGAGTTTTTCAATAATGTATACGTTAAAAGTAGAGGGCGCGTTTGAAGCAGCCCATAATCTCAATGGTTATCCTGGTAAATGTGCCCAACTGCATGGGCATAACTGGGTGGTGGAAGCGGTTGTCAAAGGCCGGGAACTGGATGAACTGGGCATGCTGGTGGATTTCAAGGATATTAAGCAGACCTTGAAGGATACTTTGGAACGCTTTGACCATCATTATCTCAATGAACTGGCTCCCTTTAAGGATGGCGTAAATCCTACGGCGGAAAATCTTGCCCGGATTATCTTTGAAGAATTGGCCGGTAATGAGATTTTTAAGCGCGACAGCGTTTTGGCGGCGATAACGGTCTTTGAATCACCGAAATCCAGCGTCACTTACACGAAGGATTGAGTTATGAAGAAGAATCTTATTGAAATATTTTCTTCTATTCAGGGAGAGGGCAAATATGTGGGCTGCCGTCAGGTTTTTGTGCGCTTTGAAGGCTGCAATCTGGACTGCAGCTTCTGTGATACGGAAAATACGCCGGGCAGCCATAAGTCCTGCGAGGTGGAAACTTACGCCGGCAGCCGGGAGTTTGCAACGCTCCCCAATCCGCGCTCGGCAGAGCAGGTGGCGATGGAGATAAACAGGCTTTGTCAGGAAGTTCCCCATCAGGCGGTGAGCCGCTGCTGCACGCAGAATTTATCCGCGAAGTGGCCAAGGCTGTTCATGTGCCTGTCTTTTTGGAAACCAACGGCACCTTGTATAAGGAACTGGCAAGCATTATGGATGTCGCGGATATCATCAGCATGGACATCAAGCTGCCCAGCATTATCAGCCGTCCGCAGTGGGAGGAGCACCGCAAATTTATCGAAATTGCCAAGACCAAGGATTTGTATATCAAGCTGGTAGTGGCAGAGGAAACCACGGAAGAAGAATTCCGGCAGGCCATTGACCTTGTGGCGGAAACTGCACCGGAAACACTGTTCATCATTCAGCCGGTGACACCCTACGGCGGCTGCAAGGCTGCCAGCCCGGAAAAAATTCTCATCTGCCAAAACTATGCCCTGACGAAACTAAAGGATGTAAGGGTAATCCCTCAGACCCATAAGATGATTGGGCAGATTTAACATCGACCTACAGCCCAGACCCAAAAATCTGCAACCCCTTATATATCAAGGCTCTACGTGTTTTTTCGTGGAGCCTTTTGGGTCGTTTTTTTGAAAAAGTAGGGCCACAGTAGGGCCACGAGATTATAATTGATGTTGTTTTGAGGCGGGATTA
>CADBYQ010000289.1 GCA_902798865.1 Pseudoselenomonas ruminantium
TTCGTTCTCCTCCGTCAATGCCTGCGGCGCTACCTGTACGCGCACCATCGAGAACACACTGTCATCGAGCAGTACCAACGTCGGCAGCTGCTGCCCTTCCACTTCAATATGCGAACGATACACCACCGTATGCTGCGCATCGTCGGCAATTTCCTCTACCTGAAAGGCTTTTATTTCCTTTTCCTCCAGATACTTGTTAAACACTTCAGCTTTAGTATTCATACAAAAACTCCTTTGTCTTTAGATTACTTTTGGTAATTCGACAAAGGAGCTGCTGATTCCTGCTACTTTTTTTAACATCTATATTACTGCCAGCACCACCGCTAGTAGTTTCAGATACTTATTAACGTTCTATAGGTACCACTCGCAAAGTTTTCCCTAACGGAGCTAATACTTTAAGCACCGTAGACAACGTTGAATTCACGTTTCCACGCTCCATACGAGCAATTACCGGCTGTCGCACGCCACTTAACTCTTCCAGTTGTTTCTGCGTAATTCCTTTCTCATTTCTGGCCTCTATCAATTCCGCAATTAAAGACACTCTTAAATCGCTCTCTGCAATTTCAGCCGGCGTAAAAAATTCCTTTTGCATATCTGCCCATTCATCTCTTGCCTCATCATTAGCATGGTGCTCTTTATGACAAGCCAATTTTTTTTTTGCCTTTTCCAATTCATCTTGATACTGTTTATCCATTTGTCTTTACCCCTCCTATGGGAATATTATATCTTAAAAGTTATAATATATCAATAACTTTTAAGATATAATATTCCCCGCAAGGCGGACGTCTTAGCATATCTATGTAATGTACAAACTAAGCCCGTGGGGGCTGGTGATGTTTTCCGCAGCTTTTGACAAGCTTGTCTATGGCGAAGGAAAATATTACCAGCCCCCACGGGCGCCTTTACACCTCAATGTTATGTTTTACTTACCCGTGCTACCCCTTTTGGTCATCGGCACGCCCTGTTTGCAAAGAGGGCATTCCTCCGGCTTGTAAGTTTCCACATCCATATGCAGGAGCGCCGTGCAGGGAACATCACCGAAATTGGCTTTGCCGCCGCTGCGGTCTACGAGCATGCTCACGGCTACAGGGAGGCCGCCATGTGCCTTGACCACTTCGATGACTTCCTTGATGGAGCCGCCGGTCGTCACAATGTCTTCCACAATCAGGCAGCGTTCACCTTCATGCAGGGTAAAGCCGCGGCGGAAAGTCATCTTGCCATCTACGCGTTCGGTGAAGATAGCACGGGTACCCAGTGCCTTGCCGGTTTCATGCGCCAGCAAGATGCCGCCGGTCACAGGGCCGACAACCGTTTCGATATTGGCATTCTTGAACTTTTCAGCCATAGCCTGGCAGAGTTTTTCCGTGTACTTCGGCTGCTGGAGCACATTGAACTTTTCCACATAATGTGGGCTGTGCAGGCCGGAGGTCAGCAGAAAATGGCCATCCATAATCGCACCGGTTTCAATCAGTAATTCTTTTACTTCCTGTTCAGTCATCTTTATTTTACTTTCTCCATTTCTTCTAAAATCTTCAAAGCGGCAGTTTTGGGGTCAGCCGAAGCATAGATGGGACGGCCAATCACCAGATGGGTGGAACCATCCTTCAAGGCGTTGAACGGCGTAGCAATGCGGCTCTGGTCATTGACATCGCTGCCCGCAGGACGGATGCCCGGGGTGACAATCAGAAAATCATCGCCGCAGGCTTCTCTTATCAGGGCAGCTTCCTGCGCTGAGGCCACCACACCATCAAGGCCTGCTTTCTTAGCCAGCTTGGCATAACGCACCACAGCACTCTTAATCTGGATAGCCTGTCCTAAGCCTTCCCAGTCCTCTTGATTGATACTGGTCAAAACCGTAACGGCAATGAGTTTTGGGCAGGCAATGCCCATTTTCTCGGCTTCGGCGTGCATGCGCTCTGCTGTTGTCTTCATCATGGTATAACCGCCGCTCGCATGTACGTTGAGCATCGTTGCACCCAAACGCATCAACGAGCAAATACCGCCAGCCGCCGTATTAGGAATGTCGTGAAGTTTGAGGTCAAGGAAAACATCTTTTCCCTGCTCCCTGAGCCAGGTTACTACCTGAGCGCCTACACTGTAAAAGAGCTCCATGCCTACCTTATAATAAGACACACTGTCTCCTA
>CADBYQ010000290.1 GCA_902798865.1 Pseudoselenomonas ruminantium
TGGCGGTCAGACTCCGTATAGGAGGCCGTACCATTGATTGTGTTAGCAGAATGCGCGTCAAGCTGCGGTTTTAATTCGCCTGGAACAGTTACTGCAGACTTATCTGGTGTCTTTGGCATTTCCGGTTCTTGCGGCGTTACTTCCGGTGTCTTTGGCGTTTCTGGTTCCTGTGGCGTTACTTCCGGCGTCTTTGGCACTTCTGGCTGCTGCGGCGTTACTTCCGGTGTCTTTGGCACTTCTGGCTGCTGCGGCGTTACTTCCGGTGTCTTTGGCACTTCTGGCTGCTGCGGCGTTACTTCCGGCGTCTTTGGCACTTCTGGCTGCTGCGGCGTTACTTCCGGCGTCTTCGGCTTTTCTGGTTCCTGCGGTGTTTCTTCCGTTGAATCAGACTCTTCCGTTTCCTCCGCTGTTTTTTCCGGTGTCTTATCGACTATCGTAAGCGTGCCAGGTTTCTCCACAATTTTATATTCCCAAGCTTTGGCAGCATCTGTATTAATCAGATTGATTACATATGTATTTACTTCAGCCGTTGCAGGATATCCTTCCGAAATCGTATCTGCCTTTTTCATGCCGTCACGGTTCATAAATAGCACATTATAGCCATCCAGGAAATTATTCAGGAACTTTCCATCCATTTCATTTTCCACCATATAGCCGGTATGCGAAATTTCCTCACCATAGACCTTCGTGACATCATCTGCCGTAAAAGTCAGCTTAGGCGTATATTTGAATATATATAGCGATTTCCCTCCGCCGCTGTGCTGGTTTTGCCACTCCACCCCCACTCAGCAAAGTTTTCGCTATTCAAGTCACCAAACTCATCCTCGTATGGAGTATTCGAATATACCTTCCAATGGCTGTTGCTCTTTGTTCCCAGCTGCATAACGTCTTTACCCGCTTGGTTTACAAATTTATTCTGTGCAAAGATTTCAATGGCACTATCCGTATCCTGTGCATTAGAAGTCAGTTTATTTCCCAATGTGACATTATTGCCGCTCAGGCTGATCAGATTACCGGCGTTGATGACATTTACCTCCGCATCGCCTTGGGCACGAACACGAACATTGTCAACAACATTGAAGGTATCGTTAAACTTAACCTTACCTGCAGCATTAACCGAAACATTTTGCAAAGGAGTAAGATTGCCTGCCTGACCAATGATATCCACGTCATTGCCATTGATGGTCAACGCGGTTTTCCCCAATTCTTCCTCTACCACATAATGGTAAACATTTTTAGCAATATCGCAGGAATCATTCCACTGCGAATAGAGGATTTTATTCCCCCCATAAGGGCTATCGTAATTGACGGTCAAGGCCATTTCCGTATGATTGGTTGTATCGTGTCCTATATCATCATCCGGCTGAGCAGGCGCAAAATTGGTATAGGCATTTAAAGCAAAGCCATGTGCCTCCTTAAACCACTCCGGATTCTTCTCAACAGTTGCTGCGCCCATGTCTCCCACAATATTCTCGCCAGTAGTCTGCACAAAGAATATCTTGCCGGTTTCATCGCCTTCCGTCCAAGCCCAGAACCGCACATTCATAACATCCGTCTCATTATTCGCATTTACGATTTTGTACCAGCCTTTTTTATTAAAGCCAAAATCAGATACTTTGCCTTTCTTATCTATGGGAAGATAATCCTCGGCCAGCACCGGCTCGCTGCTAAGAACAATATCGCCCTGCTCGTTTCGGATGAAATTTATCGGTTTCCCGTCCTTACCGAGCAATGTGCCACTTGCCGTTGTTTGTACCTTTACCACATGTCCGCCAATATACCCTTGGGAATTCTTGGTATAATCCGTTGCAATCGCAGAAGTGGCCACGGCATCCTCCAACGCACCAGTGATAACCGCTAAATGCGTTTTCGTACCAGTTTTCTCTCCGGCTGCCTGTGCTTTTGCTTTAGCGCCAATCCAGGATACCTGGCCATCATCCCCGTCAAAATAGGCATTGGCAGAGTTGACATTACCTGCAATCTTCACATTGCCATTCCTGCCAGCGTCTAAATGTACAGTTCCGCCTGTAGCCACCAATACTTCAGCACCATTCAGCGTGATATCGCCACCATTGGTGATAACACTCCGCGTAGTTCCTATGGTCTCTTTATCGGTCTTATCTCTCTTTATACCGAAATA
>CADBYQ010000291.1 GCA_902798865.1 Pseudoselenomonas ruminantium
GGTCGCCCGGCGCTTGCCAGTGCCTTCACCACCACGATGCGGTTGGCCGTGGGCTTGATGTGGTGCCGGTTGAGCAACTCCGTGCATTTCTTTTCGTCCATCATAATTCTGTTTTTCTGCCTGCAAAGATACGATATTTATCCGAAAGACATGCTGTTTGGTGCCGCCAATTCGCAAAAATGGAAAAGTAAATTAATATAATTTACCGCGCAAATTAAATTGATTTACTTTTCAAATTAATTTGATTTACCGTGCAAATTAATTTAATTTACTTTTCTGTTCGGACGCTATCGGCATAGAAAAGCGGCACTGCGGAGCGGCCATTCTGCCACTTTTTTCAGAAAAAAAGATAATAATCGTGTCACAAAAAGCGTTCTCCTACGTAATAAGGGTAAAAGAAGTCATGATGACGCAAGAGGATTTCAAACAAGAGGTGGTTAGGATAAGGCCCCAAATGGTGCAGACGGCCAGGCGGTATCTCGACGATGCCGACGAAGCCGAGGACACGGTGCAAGACGTGCTGCTGCGCCTTTGGCAGATGACCGACACGCTGCGTCTGCCCCTCGACGCACTGGCCGAAGTCCTGACGCGCAACTTCTGCATCGACACGCTGCGACGGCGGAAGCCGCAGGTGAGCGTGGAGCAGATGGAAGATGTGGCCGACGACACCAACGGCAGCGAACTCCTGGAGCGCACCATGCGCATGATTGAGGCACTGCCCGCCATGCAGCAGACCATCATCAGGCTGCGCCACATGGAAGGCATGGAGATGAAAGACATAGCAGCGCTCACGGGCAGCACCGAAGTGGCGGTGAGAAAGGCACTGAGCCGCGCCCGCAGAGCACTCGCCCAGAAAGTGATGAACCACAGCGACCAATAAATAATGATGAATATGAACAACGAACTGAGAATACGCACGCTCACCGAGCGATTCCTCAACGGCGAGACCACGCTCAAAGAGGAACAATGGCTCGCCCAATGCTACCGCAGCCACCGCGTGCCGGAGGATTTGCTCGCACTGCGCCCGATGTTCATGGGGTTGGAAGCGATTTCCCTGGAACATGAGCGCGCAGGCAGCAAACCCGCCAGGAAAGCAGCCATCTGGCGGCGATGGGTGGCCGTTGCCGCATGCGCAGCCATCCTGCTGGCCGGCGGCGGCACCCTGCTATGGCAGCGCCAGCAAAACGAATGCGTGGCCTATATATACGGCAAGAAATGCACCGACCGCGACGTGGTGATGAAAGAACTGCAGCGCAGCATCACCGAGGTGACGGCCGCTGACGGCGACGTGGACGTTGAAAGCCAGTTGAACGACCTGTTTGAAATCAATTAACAAGAGCAGATATGAAAAGATATTTAATCATCATAGCCATGACATATGTATCCTTGTACCATCTCCCTGAGATTGTAGCGCGAGTAGCCCTTGGAATACTTGTAAGTGTATGGCTGTTCCGGATGTTGGTTGACATAGGCTAAGGTAAGCGAATCAAGCTGTTTTTGCAGCATCTTTGCTTCTGCCTCGTACTGGGCAGGAATAAAGTAGAAAGTTCCCGTTGTAAGCCCTTGGCCTGACGCTTTGCTGCCATAAGAAGTAGTCTTGTGACTTAGTCCACCGTCCCTCCCAACTTCATCTTCATAACCAACATCGTGTCGCCAATATACAGGATATGACTTTGCTCCTTTCAGGGACAGAAGGGGTTTTATTACGGGCTGGATAATCGCCAGAAAAGCCTCAGCATCAAAGCTTTTCATATCACTATCCCTTGACAGACCTGTTTCTATCTCATAAACATGTTCATAACTCCCCGTTCCAACAAAAAACTGGCCCTTACTGTCGAAGTTCTTATCGAAATTAAAACTCACCGCCTCGCGAGCACCATAAAACTGCGACCTGTTATGCCTCTTGTCCTCGTAAAAGAAAGGAGTTTTACCATCGGAACGGGCAAAAGCCAGTGCATAAATTATGGTGTCGGCTTTATCCATATGATCTTCAAAGAGATAACTCTTAGAGGATTCCTTACTCAGACGGGCAAAGGCAAGCCGGACAGAATCTACTGCGTGTTCAAGATTCCGCCATCTCTTGGCGATAAATTCGTCACGATAGGCTTGGTACTGTTTTCTTTTTTCTTCGCCTAGGCTT
>CADBYQ010000292.1:0-1814 GCA_902798865.1 Pseudoselenomonas ruminantium
CCAGGCTGTAACGTCATGGTCAGACAGAATAAAAAAACAGACCGGGTAGCTCTGGTCTTCGGCTGTGGCAGCGGTCATGAACCTGCACCAAGCGGCTATGTAGGGTACGGAATGCTGGATGCAGGAATTCCCGGCAAACTCTTTTCCTCCCCTACCCCGGACATGCTTCTCAAGGGAATCAAGGAAGTCCAAAACGAGGCAGGTGTACTCTGCATAATTGTAAACTATACTGGTGATGTACTGAATTTCCGCATGGCCATGGAAATGGCGCAAATGGAAGGCATCGCGGTGGAATCCGTCATCATTGCCGATGATGTTGCAACCCAGAAAACGAAATCTGTAGGGCGACGCGGCCTGGCAGGAGTACTGTTGGTAATGAAAATTGCCGGTGCCGAAGCCGAAATGGGTTCTGATCTCTACCGGGTCAAGGAAGTTGCCGAATGGGCAGCCTCCGGCCTTCGAACCATCGGTGTTGCCTGCCGCCCCTGCATCATCCCCTCGGATGGGGAACCCAGTTTTGAACTTGGCGAAACCGAAATGGAAATCGGTATGGGCCTCCATGGCGAACCAGGTGTCCTGCGCTGCGATATGATGAAT
Organism: Pseudoselenomonas ruminantium; assembly: GCA_902798865.1. Lineage (GTDB taxonomy): Bacteria > Bacillota > Negativicutes > Selenomonadales > Selenomonadaceae > Selenomonas_A > Selenomonas_A ruminantium_L. The sequence continues at coordinate 598 of CADBYQ010000292.1, forward strand.
GCCAAAGATACCGTTCACCAAATGCTGGATCTTATCCTATTGGACTGCAATTACGAAAACAGCGAGGTTGTCGTCCTCATTAATGGTCTTGGCGGCACCCCGCCGATGGAGCTGTATGTAATCAACGAATGCATTCACGAATACCTGTCTGAACAAGGCATAAAGATTTACGATACGATGATTGGCAATTTCATGACGTCTTTGGAAATGGGCGGTTTCTCAATAAGCCTCATGCGTCTTGACCCGCACTTGAAAGCCCTTTATGATGCGGCAGCTGTAACATCCATCATCAGACGTTGAGGGAGGATGCTATATGACTGGAAAAGAATTCATGCTTGCAGCTCTTGAGGCCATAAGCCACAGCATCATCGAACATGAAGAACACTTAAATCACCTGGATAATGCCATTGGCGATGGCGACCATGGCACCAATATGGCCAGATTCTCCCGCATCATCCTGTCTGATTTGCCGGAGCTTTCTGCAGGCAATGGGGATTTAGGTGAAATCCTTCATCATATCGGCATGCGCTTTATTACGGAAATCGGCGGTGCCGCTGGCCCATTATTCGGCAAATTTTTCTTGCAGGCCAGCATTTCCAATATAGGCAATACCTCCATGGAAGCAGCAAATTGGGTGTTGGCATTCGAAGACGGAACCATGGGCGTTTCGCTGATTGGCCGAAGTACAGAGGGTGAAAAAACCATGCTGGACGCGCTATTCCCCGCTGTCCGGGCAATGCAGGAAAAATTAGAAGAGGGTCTTAGCTTGCCCGAAATTTTCCTTGCCGGTGCAACTGCTGCAGAAAACGGTGTGGAATTTACCAAAACCATTTCCGCCAATAAAGGCAGGGCTGCTTACATCGGACAACGCAGTATCGGCCATCAAGACCCCGGTGCTACCACCGTCATGCTGATACTGCAGGCCCTGTACAAAACAGCCATAGAAATGAATGTTGAATAAACTTCCCATAAGGGCCAGTCATTTTGATTTGGCCCTTATTTCAATGCTATAATGAAAACAAAAGAATTTAAGATTTAAGGAGTTTTGAAGCAATGAAAAAAATCTTATTCGTCTGCCATGGCAATATTTGCAGGTCAACAATGGCTGAATTTGTAATGAAGGAACTTGTTCGCCAGGCAGGGAAGGAACAGGATATTCTCATCGAATCCAAAGCCTGCCGCACAGATGAAATCGGCAGTGATACACATCCCGGCAC
>CADBYQ010000292.1:1929-5497 GCA_902798865.1 Pseudoselenomonas ruminantium
TTTGACTATATCATCGCCATGGATGAGGAAAATATGCGCGATTTGCACCGTCTGACCGGTGGTGACCCGCAGGGCAAATGCCATCTGCTCCTGACCTTTGCCGGCGAAAATCGCGAGGTTGCTGATCCTTGGTACACAGGCAACTTTGAAGTAACCTATCGGGATGTAGACAAAGGCTGCCACGCACTGCTGAAGCAGCTTACAAGCGGCGGGCCGCAATGACCTCTCTCATCTTCTGCAGATTGGTATGGTACTGCTCTGGCATTTTCATAGCCAGACAGGTATAAAGGATATCGCCAATAGCCATATGCACCAGGCGTGAGGCAGCCGCTTCCGAACGGTAATGGACCTCCCGGCCCATGCCCACCAGAGCTATGTCCGCACTGCGGGCCAGCTCGGATTGCGCATAGCTGGTTATAGCAATGATTTTCACCCCATTTTGGCGAGCTATGCGCAAGGATTCCAAAATATCCTTATTAGCACCCGTATGGGATACGGCAATCACCACATCGCGGGCATCCAGCAACGCAGCTGAAGTCACCTGCATATGCACATCATTGAAAGCTTGTACTGCCATGCCAAAACGCAAAAGGCGCGTTTCCATGTCCTGACAGACCGTGGCTGAATTACCAAAACCATAGATGGCCACCCGGCGGGCTGACTGTAAAAGATCCACCGCTGCTGCAATCAGGGAAAAATCCAAAATCTTCAATGTATCTTGCAGACCGTCTGTGATATTACGGAAAATCTTCCCCGCCACAGCTGCCTCATCATCCGTCTTGTGAATATCCTGATAGGACTGTTCACCAGCCGCCGATAGTTCCGTGGCCAATGCAATCTTCAATCCCTGCAGACCGCTGAATCCCAACTTCTTACAAAAGCGGGAAATTGTAATTTCCGAGTTGGCGGTGTTTTTGGCAATTTCCGCCACTGTCTGCCCCATAATCTCATCCTTATGGCCGGTTATATAATCGGCTATTTTTTTTTCCGATTTTGTCAAATCCTCATAAGCACTGCGTAAAATCGGTAAAACCTGATCCTTCATATTGGTTCCTCTTTTCTAACATCCTTCAGGGATATTATACATGATTTTTCCCTATGTAAAAAGCCTTCCCAATGAAACGGAAGGCTTTTTGTATAATGTCAGATTATCGCTTCGAGAACCAGAACCCCGGCCAGCCCCATCACGGAGATGATTGTCTCCAGCACGCACCAGGTACGCACGGTCTGCTTGACCGTCAAGCCGAAGAATTCCTTAAAGAGCCAAAAACCTGGATCATTCGGGGGACTGAAAATCAGGCTGCCAGCACCTGTAGCCAGCACCATGAGTTCGGGATTCACACCGGTCACGGCCACCACCGGTGCGGCGATGCCCCCTGCAGTCAGGGCAGCTACCGTTGCACTGCCGCAAGCCGTACGAATTACTGCTGCCACCGTCCACGCCAGCAACAGGGGAGATAACTGCGACTTGGCGGCAATCTCACCGATATAATTGCCTACGCCACTGTCGATAAGAATCTGTTTCAGCGCACCACCGCCGCCCACAATCAGAGAATCATGGCAATGGTCAGTACAGCACTTTCACATATTTTCATGATTTCAGGAATGGACTTGCCCTGCCGCAGGCCAAAGGTGTAAATAGCCGTAGCCACTGCAATGGTCAGCGCCATATCCGGCGTTCCTAAAAAGGTCAGCCACTGATAAATGGCCGAAGCGGGAGCCAATGTCAGCTTGGCGATAGCCGAAGCTGCCATCAATACCACGGGAACCATAGCTGTGAACACCGAAAGGCCAAAGCCCGGCATTTCATTATCAGCAAATACTTTGCTGCTCTGCATGCCCTCAGGCACTTCCGGCTGAATATGCTTCGTGGTATTGGCAAAGACTGGGCCGGCCACGATGGCCGTAGGGATGGCAATGATGGCACCATAGAGTAGTGTCAAGCCAATGTCGGCATTGTAAATGATGGAAATGGCCGTAGGACCGGGATGCGGGGGTAAAAAGCCGTGGGTTACGGACAAAGCTGCTGCCATCGGAATGCCCACTTCCAGCAAGGGAATTTTCGCTGCCGTGGCAATGGTAAAGACCAGAGGAATCAGCAACACAAAGCCGATTTCATAGAACAACGCTATGCCGACAATGAAACCGGTCAAAGCTACAGCCCATTTTACCCAACGGCGGCCAAACACATCAATCAGCGTGGTGGCAATGCGCTGGGCACCGCCGCTTTCTGCCATGAGCTTTCCCAGCATGGCGCCGAAAGAAACAACAATAGCCAAGCCCCCCAAGGTTCCCCCCAGACCTTTTTCAATCACGGGGATAATCTGGCCCTCGGGCAGTCCCTCAGCATACCCAACCAGACCAGCAACCAGCAGCAAGGCCAAAAAGCTGTTAAGCCTTACCTTCACAATCAGGAAAAACAAAAAGAGAATACCAACTGCCAAAATAATAAGCGGCATAATCATAGACCTCCCTTGTCAAAATTGAATGCGAATTTTAGAAATTTTTCTGCCATTCATGGTGGAACGAGCCTTCTTTATCGATACGCTTAAAGGTGTGTGCTCCAAAATAATCCCGCTGTGCCTGAATCAGATTAGCCCCTAACGGCGTACCACGCAGGGCATCAATATATTCCACCGCACAAGCCAGTGCCGGCACCGGAATCCCCAGTTGTACAGCACTGGCCACCGTCTGGCGCAGAGCCGCGAGATCGACACGCTCCGTAAGGAATTGGAAGAGACGAAAGCAAAGCTGGAAGATCGTGAGATCCGTATGGAGAAGGCCGGGAACATTGCTGAGGCGTCCCTGCTGCTGACCAAGGTATTTGAGGAAGCGCAGAAAGCGGCAGATCTGTATGTGGAGAATATGAAGCGCCGGAATAAGCCGGTGAATTCATCTGATAATCGGAAGGGAGTCAATAATGAATGACAATGTAACGGCACTCCCGAATACAGATGAATTATCGGGTGCCTTCAAAAGAGAGAGATACCTGCAGCGTTTCAGGACCACGGTCCGCAGCACTTTTTTATCCCTGGTCGTAGTTGCAGCAGTGGCAGTCCTCGTAGCAGTGCTGTTTCTGCCGATCCTCAGGATCTATGGTAAGTCGATGAACGGAACCCTTGACAGTGGTGACATTGCAGTTTCGGTCAAGAGTCCTTCCATGAAAACTGGAGATATCATTGCCTTCTATTACAACAACAACATCCTCGTAAAGCGCGTGATCGCGAATGCGGGCGATTGGGTCGACATCGATAAGGACGGCAATGTTTATGTCAATAACGTAAAGCTGGAAGAGTCTTATTTGAAATACCCGAAGGCTTATGGCGAGACGAACATCGAGCTCCCCTATCAGGTGCCGGAGGGAAAGATCTTCGTTATGGGAGACAACAGGTCGGTTTCGATTGACTCGAGAAACACATCGATCGGATGCGTCTCAGACGAACAGATTGTAGGGAAGATCGTTTACAGGGTGTGGCCGTTAACAGGATTTGGTGCGGTTCACTGACCGGAATGGAGATGCTTATGAACATCATGACCATTAATCCCATTTTATTACTTCATACATTAA
>CADBYQ010000293.1 GCA_902798865.1 Pseudoselenomonas ruminantium
AGTTGTAATCCGAAGGATGAAAATAGTAAAGTGACTCAAACTTCGCAGATAAAGATTCATAAATAACCTTTAATTCCGACTAATAAATGTTCTCTCAAAATAAAATACCAAGCAATTCACTATCCAACTGTGCAAGGAATCATGCATTATGTCAATGAGCAAACGCTTATGGCGGTGCACCAAAGACAGGATATCAGAAAAGCGAAAGGAATAGATGGAGTCAATAAATTAGAATATGACGAGAATGCCGCAGAAGTAATTATTCACTAGCCCCATGGCATGCTGTTCATGGTCTATCCCTAGAAGACATTGTGTAATCACCTCAAAATCAAAAATATTTATGAAAACGTTAATTTTCTACGATATAATAGGTAGCTTTATAGTCTGCGAAACAGCGAAGGGAGGTTAGCGATATGCAATCGATAGACATGGAGTTTGTGCAAAATTTGCTGGCCTCTTTTCAGGAACTGCAACGTTCCTATTCGGCCCTGCAAAAGCGCATGGCCGAATTTGAAGCCATGGCGGCTGCCAGGTTTGAGGCCTACGAAGCGGAACTCGCCAAGAAGGATGCTGTCATCGCTTCCCTTCGAGCCACCATTGCAAAACAGGAAGCTGAGCTCGAAAGATATCGGGACAAGGACAAGACGAACAGCAACAACAGCCATATGTCTCCCTCCAAGGACAAGACGAAGGCCGTGCACAAAGAGAAAAAATCGAAGGGCAAGTCTGCCAAAAAACAAGGAGCACAGCCCGGCCATAAGGGATCCGGCCTATCCTTGCCGTCCCATTACGACCGTGAGGAGATTTCTTCCCTGACCCCGAAACCGTGCCAGGGCTGCCCTGCAAGGTTCGTCTGCTCCGGCCTTTCATGTTCCCGTGTGCGGGAGACCAGGTATGAGGTCGATGTCACCGTTCAGGTAGTCCTGCACAAATTTGAGCAGCTGGAATGCCAGTGCCCGCGCATGGGGAACGCCATCCTCTGCGGAACCTTCCCGGAAGAAATCCATGCCACCATGCAATACGGAAGGGAAACCAAGGCCTTGGCGGCAGTCCTCCTCAACGAAGGCGCCGTTTCGGTCAAGCGCACCCATGATATCATGAGCGCACTTGCCGGGATGCCTGTCAGCACGGGCAGCATAATTGCGTGGAACTATGCGCTGAGCGATGACCTGAAAGAAACTCACGAAGGAATTCGGGACGAGCTTCTCATGGAGCCTGTTTCCAACAATGACGAAACGAGCATGAACGTAGCAGGCGAGAACTGGTGGGTTCATGTTGCATGCAACCATCGGCTGACGTACCTGACCGTCAACCGGAGCCGGGGCTACAATGGTGTGGCAGCAGCGGACTTCCTGACGAAGTACACGGGCATATCTGTATCGGATTGCTGGGCAACATACAATATGTTTGGCCAGCTTTCCGGCCATGGCAGATGCTGCGCCCATATCCTGCGGGAACTGCAGAAGGTAATTGACACCCGCCCGGAACTTGTGTGGGCAAAACACCTGCAGCAGACATTGCTGGACATGAAAGCCGCAAAGGAAAGAGCGATAGCCCAGGGAAAGAAGGGGGTAAGCAAATCCACGGTATACAGGCACATGGAGAGCTACGACCTTTGGATATGGAACGGCAAGCAAAGCACGCCACTGCCGAAGGTCTCTCCGGAAACAGGAAAGAAGGAACCCAAAAGCTACGCCAGGCGGTTGGTGGAACGTCTGGAAAGGTACAGGGATGAAGTATGCCTATTTTTCACCAATTTCACTGTGCCCTTTGACAACAACCAAGCGGAGCGCGATCTCAGGCCAGTAAAAACCAAGATGAAAGTCAGTGGCGTTATGAGAACCGAACGAGGGGCTGAAGCATATGTGATCATCCGGTCATTCATAAGCACTGCAAAAAAACACGGCACGAACGTAATCGTGGCTCTACGGCTGGCATTCTCAGGCAGAGCCAGGGAAGCCATCTGTGGTGCATGCTAGTGAACAATTACTCTGACGAGATATAATCCACAAGGGTCTTTCCTGCATACGCCTTGGGGATGCCGCCGGACTGGATGAGACGGTT
>CADBYQ010000294.1 GCA_902798865.1 Pseudoselenomonas ruminantium
GCTGCTCATGACGACTTCCGGTGAACTTTGCCGTCCACAGGGCAGCCATACGCTCTACTGTGATGCACCTGAACATCGTGGCAGAGTATTATTGCAGTCTTTCTCCAAGCGCATGCTTGAACAAACCTTTACCATGCATATCCCGCTGCCCAATGAAGACCTGCGCAGTGGCACGGTAAGCATGACTGTCAACGACCGCGTAGACGCTATTCGCAAGGAAATCGACAAGCATCGTCCGCCCTTCCGTTTAAGTGTAAACCATACTTTTGCTATGGTTTATATCGACGGCGTATCCAGCTGTGAAACCTTCGTATCACAGGCTTTGTATGCATCCGGACAATTCCCCATCCCCTTTATCGGCGGCAGTTCCGCCGGCAATCTGGATTTTGCCCATACCTATATCTACGATGACAATACCTGCCTGGAAAATCACGCCATCATCATTATCTGCCGCCTGAGCAAAGAATACCGCTATGGCATTCTGAAATCTCAGGCTGTTGAACGGACAGATAAATCGGTGACCGTCGGCAGTGCCAACAGTGCCCTGCGCTATATCGAAACCGTTGAAGGACCCAAAGGCGAAGTTCCGATTATCGATGCCCTGAAAGATTATTTCCATGTACAGACCGTAAGCGAAGTGCAGGATTGTATGCAGGGTTATACCTTTGCTACCGACATAAATGGTGAAGATTACATTCGTACACTTTCCGGTTTCGATGAGGCCAACAATCGCATCAATTTCTTCTGCGATGTGGTCACGGGCGAACGCCTGCACCTGATGAAGCGCGTATCCCTGTCACAGACCTTATCCCGGGATTTGCGCGAATTCAGCAAAAACAAACCCCACCCCATCGGCGCTATCTTAAACGACTGCATTCTCCGCCGTTTAGGTTATCCGGATGAAATCACGCATATTGACGAGTTCAAAGATGTTCCCGTAGCTGGTTTTTCCAGCTTCGGCGAAATTTCCGGGCTGCATGTAAACGAAACCCTGACAGCCATTGTCTTCTATCATGTTCCTGAAGGAACCCCCTTCTCAGATTCTTACATCGACAACTTTGCCCATATTTACTCCAACTGTCATGCGTTCTTCTTCAACCGTATCATTGAGCGGCAAAAACACACCGAAAAACTGAAAGACAACCTTATTGATATGTTCCAGGACTATCAGTCCAAAATGCCGGACATCGTCAAGACCATCATGCGTATGTCTACCGATGTCGACCAGATTCAAAATGCCATCAAGCAACTGTCCAGCGGCATTGACGAGCAGAACGGCCTCTTTAATCAGCTGACTGACCGCAACCGGGAAATCACCCCGAAACTGGATATGCTCTCCCAGAGCACCCAAAAAATCAACGATGTCATGAAGCTCATTAACGAGATTGCTGCCCAGACCAACCTCTTGTCCCTCAACGCCGCCATCGAGGCCGCACGCGCAGGCGAGGCAGGCCGCGGCTTCTCCGTTGTTGCTCAGGAAGTACGCAAGCTGGCTGAAAACACCCAGACCAACGTTCATGTTTCCGATGACGCTATCAGTTCCCTTATCCATGACGTCAACGAAATCAACAAGATTCTGGCCGATAACAAGGACTTTGAAGAACGCATCAACGATTTCGATGCCAACTTCGCGAAGCAGATGAAGGAACTGCACAAAAACCTCAACGAAGGCATCACCCATATCCAAAAATCGACCCAGTCCATTAAAGCACTGGATGCCATTAACGAACGCACCAGCGCAGAGATGGAAAAACTGACCACCATTATCCACAATATTGAGATGGGTATCTGACCACCTTGGCAGGAAATATATCCTAATAAAAAGCATGAGGCGCTAAAAATTGCAGCCTCATGCTTTTTTCTATTCCATTGACGATTATGAATAGAATGATTATAATATTGAGTAGAAAGAGGTGATTGATATGCTGCCAAAAGAAAATGAACGAACGGAATATAAACGTGAACTTACTAATGGGCTGGCAAAAGAAGTTCTCGCTTTTATCAATACCCAAGGCGGTTCCATTTCTATTGGCGTT
>CADBYQ010000295.1 GCA_902798865.1 Pseudoselenomonas ruminantium
GATCGCAATGTACCGTAAGGCCGGGTTTGTTGAATACGGACGGAACCCGAAGGGATTCAAATCCCGGTTTACGGGGTATCAGGAACTGGTCTATATGAGGATGGAACTGTAAGGAGGCAGTAGTGCCAGCCGTTTGGAATCTATGAGGACGGGAATATGAAGATGAGATTGAACTTGTTTTAACGATATTTTGACAATACTAACACCAGGATAATTGAGCCGGAAAGGCTTGATTAAATATATTCATAAGGAGCGTACTGTTTGAAAAGTAAACGGCGCATTCTCGTGTTTTCAAACATGAGTCTGCAAATAAATAGTCAAGCAAAAAATGATGAACTTTGGAACCTTTATACAGATTAAACTTGAGGTATCATAAAAAGACCACCGTAAAACGCTGGCCTGAGTGTGTGAATAGAAATTCGGTAATTAGACGTCTGAATGTGTGGACATGTATTCGTTGACTCGCCCGTAGTAGATCCGAAGGAACTTGTTGGCACCAGCAGTCATGTACACATAATAAGGCTTGCCTTGAGCCCGTTTTTTATCCATGAAGGCATAAACTGGATCATCAATGGGTGACCGTTTAATAAGGCCATCCATGATCTGGAAAAGAGTTTTTCTTAAGTGCGGAGAGCCTTTCTTCGAGGTTGGTACGCTTTTCTGAGAATACTTGCCTGAGTCGTTTTTGCCTGGATCAACACCGGCAAAGGCAGTCAACGAGCCTCGTTTTACAAAACGGGTGACATCTCCAATCTCAGCGATAAGCTGAGGACCAAGCGTAGGGCCGACGCCATTCATAGCCATTACAACTGGATATTCCGGAAGCGTTGCTGCTGTCTGATCCATCTCTGTGCGGAGAGATTCAACGGTCTTAGACGCGAGGTTCAACATATCTACGGCCTGATGTATCAGCATCCTGATGTTGGCATCTTTGGGAAAGACAGCGATCAGATCGGCAGAGTCACGGTAGACTTTTTCAGCTTTAGCGGCGCTGAAATTATAGCCTTTGCGCTTGCACCAGTTCTTATAGTGCTCCGTAAAGGCCTCAAGTGACTTCCCGCGAACGCAGTCCACATGCCAGTAGGTATAGACAAAATCCACCCATTTTTGGCTGCCGTCACTGCGGGCAGGGCTGTCAAAGAAAGTATTGGCACCAGGATAAGTCTGGTCAAGAAGCGCGATGAGGTTGTTCTTCATTGCCGTCTTTTGATCCATATAGAATCCGAATTGCCGGTTCATGGTTTTTAATTGGTTACGAGTTTCATCCATATGACAATACTGCTTCAGATTAGTCCATCGGTCAAGAGTATAACGGGCGATTTTCTTCGCATCGGCCTTATCTGTTTTAGGTGTTCTAAGAGAATCATCGCCGAAGTTCTTGATCAGAATGGGATTCACGGCACTGACGAAGATACCGGCATCGGAGAGCCAGGTGGCGACAGGTTCGTAGTACCGGCCGGTATGTTCCATGCATACTTTCGTCTCGCCATCCAGTCCTTTGATAATTCCGATCAGAGATGAAATGTCAGATTGCGTATGGCGAAAGTCACGGGGCTTGAGAATGACCTGATCACCTGGCTGATAGATTGCAACAGTGCTCTTTTCTTTAGAAACATCGACACCAACTGCGTTCATGAAATTTACTCCTTTAAGATGTATTAGCAATGGTCAATACCAGTTTTTCTCATTGCCTATTCAATCTACTGGGTGTTTCACACGAACGGAAGGTTCAACCTGCGTAAAACGAACGCTGCGAATGAGGGCTGGTTGGCGGACTCATGTGCGGACGCAGGGTCCAAGTTAACCGTAGCCAGACCGTTTGCCACATCATTCTAACAGCTTAGGCAACAAGATGGACAACATCCTATCTGGAAGATAGGAATATCAACCACTGAATATATAGTAGTAGTTAGCCGGGCGTACTGGCGCTCGTTTCTTCTGCTGTTTTTATCAGTGCTCTTATTTTAATTATTATTCTGGGGCCTCAGCCCCTTTTTTTGCCGTCTGGTTCAAAATGGTATGGACATGGC
>CADBYQ010000296.1 GCA_902798865.1 Pseudoselenomonas ruminantium
TTTTCTATTACACTGCAATGGAAAATTTCTGTACGGTTGGATACATCCATTTTCTTGGCTATCGAGGTTATGTGTTTCTTCACCGTAGCCTCAGCACAGAACAGCTTATTCGCAATCTGCTGATTGGTCATACCGCGGCAAATAAGCCCCGTAATCTGTCGTTCCCTGTCCGTAAGACCGAAACGCTCTATTAAGATTTTCTTAGCCAGTTGTCCCTTGGCATTTTGGGGATGGAATTCATAAATACGACGGGTAATCAGGGGTTCGAGCAGGCGCATCCGGAACAGTTCCTTCTCATCAAAGTTGCCACTTTCTTTACGACGCAGCAGCCAGAATTTGCCTAAGAGCAGACCATGATGTACCAAAAACAATTTGCAGGCATAACTCATGCCCCATTCATTGCTAATCAGTTGACCGATTTCCGTATGGGATAAAAATTCATTGCTGAACATATCCGAATCGCGGAACACCAATGATTTTTTTTGCCACTCCAACGAGGTGTAAACGCTGGATTTATGTGCCAGGTCAGCCGCCTTAAAAATTTCTGCGACGGTGGGAACGAATTTGGCATGGGGATATGCCATCGGTTCCAGACAATGTTTTTTGTCTGGCTCGTTCTTTACCACATAAGAGATACCGCAGTCAAAAGGAGCAACATCACTCAGCACTTCGAACACTGTATGCCGGAATTCATCCACGGAGGCGGACATAATCCGCGTAAGTCCGGTAGACATCTGCCAGCATTCCTGTTCATTAAGTTGCAGCATACATTCCTGCCTTTCTTGGGGAAATATGAAATTAACACATCACACACATAACACAACAAATTCATTATACGCTAAAAGAGCGGGTCTTGCAAGACCCGCTCTCCTCTAAATATAATTCCTTTACCTGCAAAGCTTCCCCACTCTTGAAGGTATTTTGTGTCATCACTTCCCCAAGTGACATTGGTTATTATAAGGGGCTGTGACCGAACAAACAATTACCCAAAAGTGGAAAAATTTTATTCATATACTACTAAAGTGGTGTATCAGCGCACTTTATCGGCAGCTGCCGCCAGTTCCTGCAGTTCTTCGCCGGTAAATTCATACTTCTCATTGCAGAAATGACAGGAAACTTCCGCCTTGCCATCGGCAACCAGGCTGTCCAAATCTTCCTTGCCCAAGCTGATAAGCACGTTAAAGAGCATTTCTTTGGAGCAATGGCACTTAAACGCCAAATCCGTTTCCGACATATAGTTGATGTCAAAGCCCTGCAGCATTTCCGCAATGATGTCCTTGGCCGAATAACCCTTCTCCACCATATGCGAAACGGAATTCACCTTCTGCAGATTGGCTTCGAGTTTGGAAATGCATTCTTCCGTAGCATCCGGCAGCGGCTGAATAAAGAAGCCGCCCGCACCAATGCACTTAAATTCCGGGTTCACCAGAACGCCCAGGCCGATACTCGACGGCGTCTGTTCGGAAACATAGAGGTACTTCGTCAGGTCGTCGGCAATTTCGCCATCGGTGATTTCACAGCTGCCCGTAATCGGATTTCTAAGCCCTGTAAAGCGGGTCACAGACACGGTACCATTCGTGCCGACACCGCCGCCCACATCAATCTTGCCCTTGTCATTAAGCGGCAGGTTCACATGGGGATTGCCCACATAGCCGCGCACATAACCTTCCGGCGTAGCATCGGCAGTCACAATGCCCAATGGGCCGCCGCCATTAAACTTCACCGTCAGCGCTTCCTTGTTCTTGAGGTTGGCGGCCAGCAAAAGTGCCCCGGTCATCGTGCGCCCCAGGGCTGCTGCCGCCACCGGATAGCAGTCATGGCGGCGAATCGCCTCATTTACTAAATCCGTGGTCACTGCCGCATAAATGCGTACACCATCGGCTGTGGCTTTTACTAAATGGTCTTTCATTACATCTTTCCTCTCCTACAATAGAGCTATGGATTGGAAACGGATAGCTACCGTTCCTATCCACCTCGTTGTTTAAGCTGGTAAAATAGTGAGGTAATGGTTAGACGGATT
>CADBYQ010000297.1:0-2026 GCA_902798865.1 Pseudoselenomonas ruminantium
TGCTGGCCGACACCATCGAGATAACCGGCAGTGATGCCCATCACCTCATGCATGTGATGCGGGCCAAGGCTGGGCAGGAAATCACGGTGGTGGATGATGAGGGTAGTGTGGCCCGTATGGAAATGACCGCCTTTCGGGAAGATGCGGTGACGCTGGTTTTGAAAGAACGTCTGGCGGCCAATACCGAATCTCCGCTGGAACTCGTGCTCGCCCAGTGCCTCTTGAAGGCCGACAAGATGGACTATGTGGTGCAGAAGGCTGTGGAACTCGGCGTAACGGAAATCGTCCCCGTAAAGAGCCATAACTGTGTGGTGCGCTATGATGCGAAAAAAGCAGCCGCTCGTCAGCAGCGTTGGCAGAAAATCGCCGAAGAAGCCGCCAAGCAGTGTGGGCGTACAGCATTGACAGAAGTAACGCCTATTACGGATTTGTCCAATCTGATAAGGGAAAATAGTGATACAGAAGATACGGAAATTGTCTTTTGTTACGAAAATGAAGACGAAACTACGGTAAAATCATGTCTGCAGGCGGCGAAGGGCAAGCGGCTCATTCTGCTTATCGGCCCGGAGGGCGGCTTTACGCTCGACGAGGCGCAAGCGGTGCAGGAAGCAGGCGGCAAGGCCGTAACGCTGGGACCAAGAATCCTGCGGGCAGAAACCGCGGCAGTAGCGGCTGTGACGGTTGCTCAGTATGAAAATGGCGACTTAGGAACTGGCAATAAATAAATTTTAAGATAGGACGCAGTTCCTTAGGTTAAGAAAGGAAGAAGTATATTGCCAAAGGTGGCACTTACGACCTTGGGCTGCAAGGTCAATCAGTTTGAAACGGAAACCATGGAAGGCCTGTTCAAGAAAAGCGGCTACGATATCGTGCCCTTTGAGGAAAAGGCGGACTTTTATGTAATCAATACCTGCTCGGTGACGAGCTTAGGCGACAGAAAATCCCGGCAGATTATCCGCCGGGCACAGCGTACCAACGATAAGGCAATTATCGCCGTATGTGGCTGTTATTCTCAGGTTCACCCGGAAGAAATCAAGGCCATTGAGGGCGTGCGCGTGGTCTTGGGCACGAAGGAACGCAGCAAGATTGTGGAATACGTGGAACAGGCGGCCCGCGAAGACGGTATTTTGGACGAAGTGGGCAATATCATGGAAGCCCGTGAGTTCGAGGATATTCCCATCTACGATATGCCTCAGCGCACCCGCGCTTTTCTCAAAATAGAAGACGGTTGTCAGAATTTCTGCTCCTACTGCATCATTCCCTATGCCCGTGGCCCGGTGAAGTCGCGGCATTTGGATAAGATTCACAGCGAAGCCAAGAAACTCGTGGATGCCGGCTTTAAGGAAATCGTGCTGACGGGCATTCATCTGGGCGCTTATGGCAAGGATTTGGGCGGCAAAGTGACGCTGGCCGATGCCTGCCGGGAAGTGCTCAAGGTGGAGGGCTTAAAGCGCCTGCGCTTAGGCTCTTTGGAGTCCATTGAACTGTCACCGGATTTATTTGCCCTTATCCGCGAGGATGAGCGTTTCTGTGCACATCTGCATCTGCCCTTGCAGGCAGGTTCCGATGAAGTGCTTAAGGATATGAACCGCCATTACGACACGGCAGAGTTTGGCCGCCTGATTGAGCAAGTGGAGCGAGAAGTGCCGGGTGTGGCCGTGTCCACAGATATTATCGTGGGCTTTCCGGGGGATTGCCCGTGGGCTGGAATTCGTGGAGAAGATGAACTTCTCCCGCATGCATGTGTTCCCGTATTCCAAGCGCAGCGGCACGCCGGCGGCAGAGCGCAAGGACCAGATTCAGGAGACGGTGAAGAAGGAACGCGCGCACCGCATGCAGGAACTGGCAGCCCGCAAGACCGAGGAGTTTCATAAGAGCTTTTTGGGCAAGAGCATGCGGGTGCTGTTTGAAACCAATACTGACGGTGTTACCGATGGGCTCACGGATAATTATATCCGCGTCTATACGGACGATGAAGTGACTTGCGGGGAGATTTATACCGTTGAGCTCTTGAAGCTGTATAAAG
>CADBYQ010000297.1:2043-3138 GCA_902798865.1 Pseudoselenomonas ruminantium
CTTTCCTTCGCTTAGACAGGCTTGTCAAACGCTGCGGAAAGGCATCACCGGTCACCGCGCTTAGTGCGTACATTACAAAGATATGCAAAGGACGCCCGATGGCTGATAATACTTTTCCTCTGCTTATGCAGGCTTGCCTAACGCGACGGAAAAGCATTATCAGCCACCGGGCTTAGTGCGTACGTTACAATGATATGTTAAGGCGCCCGTGGGAACTGGTAATATTTTCCTTCGCCATAGACAGGCTTGTCAAAAGCTGCGGAAAACATCACCAGTCCCCACGGGCTTAGTTTTTACCTTACATTGTGCCGACAAGGTGCCCGTGGGAGCTGATAATATTTTCCTTCGCCATAGACAAGCTTGTCAAAAGCTACGGAAAACATCACCAGCTTCCACGGGCTTACTGCGTATAGTGGTGTGTCATATCCTGGTGTTTAGGTTAGGCTGGCAGTAAGGAGGGGAGGGGCGGCAATGGCTTTCGGCAGCGTTTGACAAGCCTGTCTAAGCAGACGAAAGTTATTGCCGCCCCTCCCCTCCGTCTTGTTAAGAATAAAGTGATTAAGAGTAAAGTTGTAAACCTTGCAGGAGTTTGGGATTTTGTGTAGAATTATGACTAACATTGAGAAAATAGTTTTTTGATATAAATGGAGAGGATGTTCTTTAATGAAGGTGTTAGTCACCGGGGTGACGGGGCAGTTGGGTCATGACTGCGTCAATGAGTTCAGGAGCCGGGGCGTTGAGGTACGCGGGGTATCGAGCAAGGATTTTTCCCTGACCGATGGTGCGGCTGTGGAAAAGTATATTAAGGAATATGCACCGGATGTGGTGCTGCATGGGGCGGCTTATACGGCGGTGGATAAGGCCGAGGATGAGCAGGAAAAATGCATGGCGGTCAATGCAGAGGGCACGCGCCATATTGCCAAGGCCTGTGCTGAAATCGGTGCCAAGATGATTTATATCAGCACGGACTATGTCTTTCCCGGGGATGGGGAGGAGCCTTATGAACCGGCTGATGCGAAGGGGCCGCAGAATGTTTACGGCAAGTCGAAATTGCTCGGTGAGCAGGCTGTGCAGGAATTGTTGGAAAAGTATTTC
>CADBYQ010000298.1 GCA_902798865.1 Pseudoselenomonas ruminantium
GCTTCTTTGAGTTTAGAACCTCTTACCAGGCAGGAAATGCTGATTTCCGATGTGCTGATGATGTCAATGTTGATACCAGCATTGGACAGGGCACCGAACATGCGTGCAGCCGTCCCTGGATTGCCGAGCATACCTGCACCGACGATGGATACCTTGGCCACATCTTCTTCAATCAGAACAGCTACAGCACTCAGCTTATCGGCTACGCTGTCCACAACCTTCTTAGCCTCAGAGAGATCGCCGGCAGCTACGGTAAATACCATATCCGTTACGTTCTTTTCGATATTGCGGATACTCTGGACAATCATGTCCACGTCGATATTGGCATCGGCCAGTGCAGAGAAAATCTCATGCGCAATGCCTGGCGTATTGGGAATGCCTAATACTGCAATCTTGGCTACTTTTTCATCATGGGCAACGCCCCGAATCACAAAATCTTTATCTTCCATTGTATAATCCTCCCTTATAAACGTACCGGTATCGGTGGTAAAAGTCGAGCGCACATGAATGGGAATGTGGAAATACTCACCCATTTCTACGGAGCGCGGCTGCATAACGCCGGCACCTAAACGGGCCATTTCCAACATTTCATGATAGGTTATCTCATTCATTTTCCGCGCCCCCGGCACGATACGGGGGTCAGCTGAATAAACGCCATCTACATCGGTGAAGATTTCGCAGGAATCCGCCTTCAAGGCACCAGCGATAGCCACCGCAGATGTATCCGAACCGCCACGGCCCAAGGTGACATAATCCCCTAAGTCATTGGCGCCCTGGAAGCCAGTAATCACAACCACTTTACCTGCGTCCAATTCCTGATGGACGCGTTCCGGCTTAATATCCTTAATGCGCCCCTTGGTGTAGACATCATTGGTCTTGACCCCGGCCATCGGCCCGGTAAGAGAAACAGCATCCTGTCCCAAGGTCTTGAACGCCATGGCCATCAGGGAGGCAGACTGCTGCTCGCCGGTAGTCAGGAGCATATCCATTTCCCTTGTATATTGGTAAGGATTTTTATTGATTCCCTGTGCCAGTTCAATCAAATCATCCGTGGTATCGCCCATAGCCGAAACCACCAGTACGATTTTGTCATCAGGCTTTTTTTCGCCCAGCACCCGCTTGGCAATGTTCATGATTTTTTCTGTGGTCGCCACCGAGCTGCCACCGAATTTCTTTACAATGAGTGCCATAACTCTCCCCCTAAACTGCTTTTTGAATAAGAAACATCTCCACAAGGAATGGACAGTTTCTTTTTTCGTCTATTTATTCGTTTAATCGTAACATATTATACCCTAAAAAAAGTCACCTGTCTATAAATTTTCATCATTTTATGTAAAGTTGTGCATTAGAAAAAAACATATTTCACCCTTCATGTTACAAACCACTCATTTTTCCGGCTGTTTCCGTTGCTAAAATGATAAATATTCTTTATTTTCGATTGTAAGCAACCTTTTATTGGACATAAGTCCCTTTTGTGCTATATTATTAGAGATTTATTTTTGACTCATATTGTTAAGGAGTGTATCATCTTGCAAAACCGTACTATCGGTGTCAGTGAGCGTCTGCCACTGCTCGAAACCCTTCCCCTGTCCCTGCAGCATCTGTTTGCCATGTTTGGTTCTACTGTGCTGGTACCGATTCTCTTTCACGTCCGGCAACTGTACTGCTGTTCAACGGCATTGGCACCCTGCTGTACCTGACGCTATGCAAGGGGAAAATCCCCGCATACTTAGGTTCCAGCTTTGCTTTCCTGTCCCCAGTATTTCTGGTGCTTGGCCAGTACAGCTATGAAGCAGCCTTAGGTGGTTTTATTGCTGTAGGTCTCGTATTTTGTATCGTCGGCCTGATTATCAAAGCTGTAGGAACGCACTGGATTGATGTGCTGTTTCCCCCTGCTTCCATGGGCGCAATCGTGGCGGTTATCGGTCTGGAACTCATGCCCACGGCTGCTGATATGGCCGGTCTTACGGGTAAAGGGGACAGTACCACCATCTTCGTATCCCTGGTGACCTTGGCGATTACGGTATTTGCCTCTGTGGCCTGCCGTGGTTTTCTGGCAATCATTCCCATTTTGTTGGGCGTTGTGGGCGGTTATATCATTGCAGCAGCCGCTGGTCTTGTGGATTTGACCAGTGTCGAAGCAGCCCCCTGGTTTGCCCTCCCCACATTCTACACACCGGAATTCAACTTGGATGCCATCCTCATTATCCTGCCTGCGGCACTTGTCGTTATCGCTGAACATGTAGGACATCTGATTGTTACGGGAAACATTGTCGGCGCGGACCTCGCCAAAGAACCGGGTCTCGACCGTTCCATCCTGGGCAATGGTATCTCGACCATTATCTCCGGTTTCTTTGGTTCTACGCCGAACACCACTTACGGCGAAAATATCGGCGTCTTAGCGATTACTAAAGTATTCTCCACCTGGGTTATCGGCGGTGCGGCAATCTTTGCCATCATCCTCTCCTGCTTAGGCAAGCTGGCAGCCCTTATCCAAAGCATTCCCGTGCCGGTCATGGGCGGTGTATCCCTGTTACTGTTCGGCGTAATTGCCGCTTCCGGTATCCGCGTACTGGCGGAAAGCAATATCGACTACAACAATCCGCTG
>CADBYQ010000299.1 GCA_902798865.1 Pseudoselenomonas ruminantium
CTCGTGCTCATGCACGTCGGTCTTCATCTCGCGGGCAGCGTTCTTGCCGTACAGCTGACGATCCATCCGCCGCATCTCACGATCCCAGTCACCAAAGAACTCATCAAACAGGTTTTCACCAAAGATACTCGGCATCAACATAACTCTTACCTCCTTTGACCCTCTTGCGCTGGTCGCGCACCCGCTGTTGGTGTGCTCCCTTTCGGGTGGCGTCCTCGAGCAGGCTGTCGTGTCGGCGTCGGTCTTTGTATGTTGTTACCCTGAACCTCTGGGGCTCTTTCTTTCCTTCCCCCTCGGTTCGTATTATATTATACTCGTTTTGTTAGCACTGTCAATAGGTGAGTGCTAATTTCCCGATGAACATTTTATGAACGAAATCGCAGAGAGAAATGCCGCCCGGAATAATCCGATTCATTTTTAGCCTCCAAGGATACCGGTAATAAAGATTTCAATACCGATGCCGATCAGGATTATACCACCTAATATGGATGCCTTCCCGGCCAGCCGGGTACCGAAGCGTTGACCAATACGCAGCCCGCAGGAACATATGACAAATGTTAACCCGCCGATGATGAGACTGGCCGCCAGTGCCTGAGAAACATGATATTGTTCAATCGTGAACCCAACGGATAACGCGTCAATGGACGTTGCCACACCCTGTATCAACAATGCGCCGGGTTTCAGGGCAACATCTGTATGTTCCGTTTCACCGCCGCGAAATCCTTCGATCAGCATCTTCCCGCCAATGTATAGAAGCAGCACCAGCGCAATCCACGGGATAGCCCGCTGGAAAGAAGTAAACGCCTCTGCGACACTCCTTACGCAAAACCAGCCAATCATGGGCATTAAAAACTGAAATACTGCAAATGTCAGAGGAATCGCAATCCTCATAGCGCGGGACATCTTCGGCACGCTCAAACCATTGGCCATGGACACGGAAAAGGCATCCATCGCCAGCCCCACACCCAGCAGAGCACTGTTGATGATAAAAGAAACGAGCGAGTTCATTGTCTATCTCCTAAAACAGTCCATAGGATTTCTCGTATCCCTTTGATTTACAGCACCATGACCAGCGTCCCCGCACCGATCAGGATACAGCCTATCAAAGATTTCGTTGTGAATTCCTCGTGCAGGAAGATAAAAGCCAGCGCCAGCGTGATGACTACGCTCAGCTTGTCGATGGGTACGACCTTGGAAGCTTCGCCCATCTGCAAGGCCTTGTAATAGCACAGCCAGGACGCTCCCGTGGCAAGCCCAGACAGGATCAGGAAAATCCAGCTTTTCTGGCTGATGGATTTGATGCCGCCCTGCGTATTCGTCAAAAACACCATACCCCAAGCCATAACCACCACGACCACCGTTCGGATGGCCGTAGCCAAATTGGAGTTGACGCCTTCAATGCCTACCTTTGCAAGAATGGATGTAAGCGCGGCAAATACCGCAGAGCCCAACGCAAACCAGAACCACATATTTCTGCCTCCAGTCAATCTTCGTCATAATAGCGGCTACACATACGAGAAACCTCCAAGATGCCTTTGCCTTATATGTCCATGCCAATTTGCTCCGGCGCTGCCGATTCTGACGGGCGGTATTTCGGATTGATCCAGTCCGGCACCATATCCGAGGGGAGAAGGACGGGCATCCGGTTGTGTATGAATGAAATACTTTCTGCCGGATCTCGGGTCAGTATCGTGAATACTGGCCGACCATTTTCCACGCGATAGATACCGGCCATGTACATGAGGCCATTGCCTGCCGGGCGTATAGCATACTTCGTTTTCTGCTTCCCGGCGCGCTCCCACTCGAAATAGTTGGTGGCAGGTACCACGCACCGGCGCTGGGCCATGCCATCCCGGAACATCGCCTTTTCTTCGGCGGTTTCGCTCCGGGCATTGATGATCCGTTTCCCATCGGGAAGGGAATATCCCCAGGACATAGCAAATGCGGACGGAACCATGGCCCGACTATTCGCTATGATCGGCACGGTATCCGTGGGGAATACCTCTCCGGATGTTTTGACCTGATCCGCATTCGAGTGCTGGTTTACCTCGTCAATGATCTCACGTAATTCGTTGGCGTCGATACCATCATCAATATAATAACGGCCACACATATTAAGAACCTCTGCTATCTGCTTTTATGCACCAGAAGAACGTGCTAAAGGCATGTTGGTATAGACATCATTTCCTACTTTAACGAATTCCGTACGTTTTGCAGCGGACAAAAAGCGTTCAAGCATGGATGTGGCAGCATCCAAGTATCTCGGGTCTCTGCATATTTCAAGATCACCATTGATTTCTGCTATGAGGTCTTTTCTTCTTTTTGCAATGTCATCGGAATACCTTTTCTGAGAATCAGAAACCCGATTATATGCCGCCATGGCACCTGCAGGTAGACCCCATCCACCGAGTCCCAGGACATAGGGTGCGGCTGATAAGACCCCCTTGCCATAGGATAGCAAATTCTGTGTTGTGCTCAGCTTATTAAGCGCTGGGGCAGCATCAACGTATTTGTTCATCCACTTTATTACTGATCCAAAGAAGGCGTGGTATTCGTTGATACGCAGCTTCATGTCTTTGGTAAGGTAATCATCCAATTCTTCTATATCAACGATTCGATTAAGACCAATCTCCATATTGAGCCCGTCACAAAGAATAGTCAAAGCGCGTGAATAATAACGAAGATATTTGCAAATGGTTCGCATATTTTCTACTATTCTTTCGTAGTTATCACCGACACCCATTACACCC
>CADBYQ010000300.1 GCA_902798865.1 Pseudoselenomonas ruminantium
GATGAAAATGAATTTCTACGATGCGGCTTGATTGACAAAAAATTACAGACTGCTATGATGTTGATAACAATCGTTCAGCGAGGTGCTGAACAAAAAGGTAGTGTCAAGTCATCTATGAAAACCCAGAGCCAAAGAAAAAGGCTCCAACGAACCTTGAAAATCTGTAGATATAGTCTGCTGAAGGCTCTCCGAGGGCTTAGGGCGCTGCCCTAAGAACCGGCAAGGGACTCGTCCCTTGACCCGGATCCTGGGCTCCGCCCAGACCCGTCCTCGCCGGAAGCAGGGAAAGGCGCAGCGGCCCCTTTCCCTTTACAAGAGGATCATCCGTGAACCTTATGTCAAGGGACTTTCGCGGCATATCCTCGCGGCTGAAGCCGCTCCGGTATTCCGCGGTTCCCTTGACAACGGTTCCGCTCTCTGCTTATCCGGCAGCCTCCTGCATCTTTTTAATGGTCTGCTGGCCAAGGAAGATCAACAGCTGCCATTTTCCCGGCATGTTTTCGCCGTTTGCAATGATGTCATTACGAACCGGCGGCTGGAATTTATGCAGTTTATGCGGCCGCAGAAAGTTGTAGTAAGCCACCCATAGCGCGAGGTCGTAGTTGGCACCATCGTAGTTATTGAAGCCGTTAGTGGGGCGATAGGAGGTCTTATAAGTGCGGTTGAGACGTTCGATCATCTGCTTATAAGGCCGGAATTCCGTAGAAACAGCATCATCGTTTGTAAGGCCGAGGACCTGGGTAATCTCAAACTTGAACTTCTCACCAAACTCATGGAAGAATTGCTGCTCAAACTTGAACTTCTCACCAAACTCATGGAAGAATTGCTGGGCGGCGAGAGGATAGGCACTATAACCATCCGCGATGAAACGGAAGTTCCCGGGAAGTTTTTTTAGATGCTGAAAGGCCATGCGCATGGCCATGATGCAGGGACCGACACTGCGGCTGTCAGATACCTGATAGCCGATCACAGCCCGGGTTGCCGCATTGATGATCAGCCAGATAAAGCCTTTGATGCCGCGGACTTTGATGTAAGTCTCATCAGCAACAAAGGCAGAGCCCTTTTCGTAAGGGTATGTATCAACAAACGGTTTCACGCAGACGGCGGCAGTCTTACAGTAGTTGGCAACCATCTGGTGGGATATGGAGATGCCGTGGATGTCCTTCAGGGCCTGCACGGTTTTGCGTAGTGACAGGCCGAGATTCACCCGGTAGGAAAGACACAGGGACATGATATAAGCATTGTTTTTGCTGAATTTCAGCGAGGACGCATTCTTCGGCAGGGTGGTGATGTCCATCTTGAAGAAATCGATCGTGAACTCACGGTAGATGTAATGCAGCTTATACTTGTTTTTACCATAATCCTCGTCCAGATCTGCCCTGTCAACCTTCTTAAGGTTGTGCAGGTAGTAAGGGCATTTAGGATTCACGCATTTATGGATGATGAAGTGCTTCCGGTCTTTCTTACGAACCAGCGCATGGGAGCAGTAAGGACACTTGAGGGAAAGGGTTTTGGAGAAACGGTTCTCATCTGGCGAAAAGAGGGTTCCGCAGACCTTGCACATCAACTGGCCGGCTTTGCCGTTGTTACGGTACAGGTAAGGCTGAGGCGCTTTGCAGGCGGGGCAGGTGCAATGCTCCGGGATATCGCACTCAGAGCGGCGGCGGACAGGCTGAACGGGTTTTCCGTATTTCCACGCGTAGTAGCGATTGAGATCCTGCCAGTCCCAATCCTGGTGATGGTAGATGATCCTGGGAAGCTGGTCCACCTTGAATTTCTGATACCTGGGGGAATGGGAATCATCAAAGGTCCACTGCTTAAGCGGGATATATCTGCAGATAAAGTTAACCAGCCAGCAGTTTTGCTGATAAAGCTGATGGCACAACTGAAGAAGATAAAGTATAATGTTCACGAGCATTGCCTCTTTTGTGTAGTGAAGGTTTGGTCGCTGACATTATACCAAAAAGGGAGGACAATGCTCTTTTTATTTGCACCTCCCGTAAAATCAAGAGATTCGCACTATAAACAGGTGGTGAATTTGACACTACCTTAGATATTTTGGAGGTCTAATTATGATTTGGTTTGTTTTGCTTATTGTAGCCGCAGTGATGGGCGTGGTGATTTATTTCGCTATGAAATCCCACAATAAGATGGTAGCTGACGGCA